>DASVNY010000757.1:0-2812 GCA_036383615.1 Chitinophagaceae bacterium | reverse complement strand
ATAATGCTTACCTGCTTGCTGATGAAGGCGGCTTTGGACCATCATTGTCATCCAACAAAGAAGCACTCGATATATTGATGGAAGTATTTGCTCAATGTGGTTATGAGCCGCATCGTGATGTTGCTTTAGCACTGGATATTGCTTCATCAACTTTTTATGATGCAGACCGAAACTCATACCATTTGCAGTCGGAGAAAAAATGGCTTGACCGGGATAAGATGGTTGATATGCTGGAAAGCTGGACAAAAGATTACCCGGTTGTATCTATAGAAGATGGGCTGGCCCAGGAAGACTGGGAAGGCTGGCAATTACTTACAAAAAAACTGGGATCAACTATCCAGTTGGTGGGCGATGACCTGTTTGTTACCAATAGCGAAAGAGTTAACCGGGGAGCATTGATGGGTGCAGGAAATGCAGTACTGATAAAAATGAACCAGGTGGGGACACTCACGGAAACAGTAAAAGCTGTTAATGCCGCAAGACAGGCAGGGTTTGAAATTGTTATTTCCGCACGCTCAGGCGAAACAGAAGACGATACATTGGCTGATCTTGCAGTTGGATTGAATGCAAATCAAATAAAGATCGGGTCATTTGCCGGTTCATCGCGCCTGGCTAAATACAACCAGCTGGCAAGGATCAATACACAGTTGAATGGCCGGTATGCAGGAGGGAAATTTTCTTTCGGTAATAAGTACAGCAGTAATATTTCCAACGATCAGAAGGCCGCCGAATAATTATTAGAAATGTTTCCAACTTTTTTTTGTCGTACTTCAAATTGTTCGGGCGGCATCCCCGATAACATCAAGAAATAAACATTCCTGTCTTTGGCTCACCGCTTGCAGTTTGTAGTGCAGCTTATGGCTAACGCATACCCCCTCTACTCTGAACTTAGCTTCGATATTTTATAAATGCCGGCCCGAAGTTGCGGATCACAGGGAGTTATAGGCAGAAACGTACTGTTTTACTGATCGGTGAAAATCGGATACGTGTTAGTATTTGGACGCTTCATAAGCATAACCTTTCCTTATAACTATAAAACGAATAAAATACTGTGGGTAGTTATCTGCTCAAAATGGGGAAAATCATACCCGGCAGATCTTGAATTAAAAACAACGACTAAATTTTTTAATAATCGCCTTCTTACAGAATGGTTTAAAAGAATCAACATGAAATCAAACCTCTCACGGATACTCTCCGCCAAGCAAACTGAAATTTTAGAAGTATGGATAAAACAACAATTGCAGGATGAAGGGCTGCGGGAAGACCTTATGTCAAGCGAGGATCTTAAAAAGGAATCAAAAGAATTATTAGAGGCATTATTACCTGCTATTAAAAAAGACAATTTCACCGATGTCGATACGAAGGAGTTTGAAAAAATAAATGAAGTGCTCGCTGGTATTTCACTCAGCAGGGTAAAAAGTGGCTATACACCCCGCGAAACAGCCTGGTTTGTATTCAGCCTCAAAGAAGCATTGGTAGAGATCATCCAAAAAAACATCAAGGAGCCTAAGGTCCTGGTGCAGGAAATACTGAATGTGAGCCGCCTGGTAGATAACCTTGGCATCATCACTGTTGAAACTTTTATCAAGGGAAGGGAGGAAGTGATCCTTCGTCAAACAACAGAAATAACGGATATATCAACACCCGTGATCCAGGTATGGGACGGCATCCTTGCCCTTCCGATCATCGGCACATTAGACAGCTCAAGAACACAGGTGGTGATGGAGAGTTTGCTGGTTAAAATCGTTGAGACTGAAAGCACGATGGCGATCCTCGATATTTCGGGTGTGCCCGCGGTTGATTCATTGGTTGCACAGCACCTCATCAAGACCGTAGCGGCAACAAGACTGATGGGTGCGGAATGCATCATCAGTGGCATACGGCCAGAGATCGCACAAACCATTGTACATCTCGGCATCGATCTTTCTACTATCAATACAAAGGCATCGCTGTCACATGCATTGCGTACTGCATTCTTGTCACGAAAGCTGGAAGTAAGGGCCATCACTGCCAAATAAAATAACTTAAACAATAAATATTCATGGACAGGATACCGATTTTGAAGATGGGAGATTTTTTACTGGTCACCGTGCAGGTCGATCTTTATGATCGCCTGGCGCTTGGCCTGGAAAAGGACCTTATCCAAATGATCAGTAAATATGGTTCACGGGGTGTATTGATCGATATCTCCGCAGTAGGGATAGTAGATTCTTTTATGGGACGCATACTCGGAAATATAGCAGAGATGTCGAAGATCCTCGACGCACAGACCGTTGTTGTAGGAATGCAACCAGCGGTGGCCATCACATTAATTGAACTTGGGTTACCAATGACGGGTGTCTATACAGCATTAAATGTGGAAAAGGGTATGGAGTTGCTCGGGGAAAAACAATTGCTCAGCGACGATAAACCACCCGAAGCAGATGGTAATACTGAATAAAGAAACGATAAAGATCGAAAAAGAACAGGATGCAGTATTTCTCCGGCATCGGGTGAGCCAGTATGCAGCCAAGATCAAAATGGGATTGGTGAACCAGACCAAACTACTGACAGCCGCAAGTGAGTTGGTAAGAAATATGCTGCGTTATGCCAATGGAGGAAAAGTGCATTGTGAAGTGATCGTGGAATCGGCATTGCAAACCGGCATTCGTCTCACTTTTGAAGATAAGGGGCCTGGGATCAAAAATATCGACCAGGCCATGAAAGATGGATACACCACTGGGAAAAGCCTGGGACTTGGTCTGCCTGGAGCAAAGCGCCTGGTCAACCAATTTGACATTCAAAGCAAAACCGGTAAAGGCACAATTGTTAC
>DASVNY010000756.1:0-4536 GCA_036383615.1 Chitinophagaceae bacterium | reverse complement strand
CCATCACCTGTTGCGCGTCAATATTTGTCAAGCCAGGATGGTCAATACAATCCTGACCTCGTTCGTCAAACGATCAGGCAAATGGAAAAAAGCAGGGACCCCGTACAAAAAAAGCAAGCGGCCCAATTGCTTAAGTATATTGAGCAAATGAGAGTGACCGAAAAGTTTAACAGCCTTCTCACCCATAGTATTAATGTTCCTAAGTGGAGAATAGAAAAACAAAATGCTGACAATAGCCAGATGGCGGTGATCTCATTTGTAAGAAAACCATATGCTGATATTATTGACAGCACGGTGAAAGTAACAGAAAGTGAGATCAAAGATTATTTAAGCAAGCACAAAGACAATTTTAAGCAAGACGAAAGCAGGTCGATATCATATGTAGCGTTTAGCGCAGCGCCCAATAGCAGTGATTCTACAGCGATTAAAAATGATATGGCAGAGCTGGCCCCTAAATTCAGGGAATCCACCGATCCGGCACAGTTTCTTGCTGCCAATGGAAACAGTGTAGGTTTCAACGACAATTATATTCTTGGAAAGAACATACAGGTTCCTCATGCTGACAGCATCAAGCAAATTGCGGACGGAGCTGTATATGGCCCTTATCTTGACCAGAGCAATTATGTGCTGGCAAAGATGGTTGGGAAGAAGAATATGCCCGATACTGTAAAGGTTCGCCACATTCTTATCAAAGTTGCCGACAGGCAAAAAGGCCAGATGAGAGATGATAGCACCGCAAAGAAATTAGCTGATAGCATTATGGCAGCAGTTGCTGGTGGCGCTGATTTCAATCAATTGGTGTTAACGTATAGTGATGATGAAGGAAGTAAAAACAATAAAGGTGAATATACTTTTGGATCAACTTCATCACTTGTCAAGAATTTTTATGAAACCGCGTTCTATGAGCCGGTGGGTACCAAAAAAGTAGTGAAAGGAGAATCTGATCAATACATCGGCTACCATTATATGGAAGTAATGGAACAAAGAAATTTTGGAACAGGTTATAAAATAGCCTACCTCTTTAAGCCAGTTTTAGCCAGCGCACAAACAGATAATGAAGCCAGCAGCCTGGCGAGTAAGTTTGCCGGCGATAGCCCCAATGAAAAAGCGTTCAACGAAACATTTGAAAAGCAATGGAAACCCAAGGGATATAACAAAGGCATAGCCGTTGACATAAAACCAAGTGGGTTTGAGATCATGGGTCTTGGTGTTTCAAGATCATTTGTTCGCAGCATTTACGAGGCAAAAAGAGGAGAAGTGCTGCAACCGGTAAAGATCGGCAGCAATTATGTGGTGGCTGTTGTTACCGAAGTGAATGATGAAGGAACGCAATCACTTGCTAAAGCAAGACCTCAGATCGAACCATTGCTGAGAAACAGGAAAAAGGCCGAGCTTATTAAAAAGCAGATCGGAAATATTACTACACTTGAAGATGCTGCAACATCATTGGGAAAGACAATCGAAACCGATAGTCTCAGGATAACGGGAGGAAGAGCAGTTGCCTACGAAAGCAAAATAACAGGAGCAGCCTTCAACCCGGCTAACAAAGGAAAAGTTGTTCCGGAACCGATCGAGGGAATCGGTGGCGTATATGTTGTGAGGGTTGATAATGTAATGGCTACTGCATCAACGGATAACAATGTGGTGGAGCAAAGAAAAGCGGAGATAGATAGAATGAGACAACAAGCCTCATCTCCTTATTTCTCACCGCTTCAGGCACTTAAAGAAGCGGCCACGATCAAAGACAAACGATCAAACCGTTACTAAACTTGTTAAATAACAGGCCCCTCTCAAAAAGAGGGGCTTTGTTTTTCTACTGTCGTAAACAAGCTGGAGCTACAGTTGTTATTTTTGTGAATTGATTTTACATGAACGACCCAATTATCAATAAAGTAGCAGAGAGTGGTTTGATCACTATTGATCTTTCGGAATATTATCCGGAGGGAGATATCGCCGTATTTGATATGAAGGATCACCTGTTTATGGGGATGATATTAAAGGAAAAAGATTTCCGGGAGGCGCTAAAGAACCTGGATTGGGCAAATTACAGGGATAAAAATGTTGCCGTTACTTGTACTGTCGATGCTGTGATCCCGGTTTGGGCTTACATGCTGGTTGCTTCTTATCTGCAGCCTATTGCAAAAGAAATTGTGATGGGTGATGAAAAGGAACTTCATAAAACAGTGTTCCTAAAAAATCTTTCGCAAATAAATACAAATGAGTTCGCCGATAAAAGAATAGTAATTAAAGGCTGTGGTGAAACGCCGATCGGCGACTACGTTTATATGGAAATAACTAAACTATTGCGCCCCGTTGTCAAAAGCATTATGTATGGCGAACCTTGCAGCACCGTTCCCGTGTTCAAGAAAAAATAGCGCTAGAACCAGCCTCTTCTTTTAAAGACATAGAGCATGGCCAGGGGAACAAACAACATAACAGACACGGCAAAATAAAATCCCCATTCATGATGCGCATATGGAATGATATCGAAGTTCATTCCAAAAACACCACCGATTACCGTGGCAGGAGCTAAGAGACAGGTAACGATCGCCATCACCTTCATCACTTCGTTTGTGCGCAAATTTACATTGCTGAGATAAAGATCCTGCATGTTCATCATCATATCACGATAGTTTTCGCTGAGATCGCTGGCCTGTAGCACGTGATCATAAACATCTTTAAAATATTTGGTGGTGCGATCTTCCAGCAATTCGCTTTCGCTACGAATAATGCTGTTGACGACATCCCGTACCGGGAGAATGTTTCGCTTTAATACGATCAGCTCTTTACGAAACTGGTTTATCATTGCAAGGGAACGCTTATTACTTTTCCTTACCACCTCTTCTTCGAGAGACTCTATTTGTTCTCCCAATTTTTCCATCACGGAGAAATAATTGTCAACGATAAGGTCAAGCATCGAGTAAAGAAGATAGTCGGCAGTTCGTTGACGGATCTGGCTTTTTGAGTTTTTCAATCTTATCCGCAATGGGTTAAACACATCCCGGGCGGCATCTTCCTGGAAGCTGATGACAAAATCTTTTCCCAGCACAATACTTATCTGTTCGGACTCAACAGAATTCTTTTCAGCATTATAGTAAAGCATATTGAGCAGGCAATAGAGAACACCTTCAACCTCGTCCATTTTTGGACGTTGGTGAATGCTCAGGATATCTTCAATAAGCAGCGGGTGAATATTATAGTGATTGCAAACAGTCTCCACATCAGCTTTTCTTAAACCGTCAATATTTATCCAGCTGATCTTGCCACTGGTTTTGTAGCTAAAGCTCTGTTCAACACTATCCAGTTTCTTTTCTTCGATGGAAGCGCTGTCATAATCATATGTATAAATGACAACTTCTCTTGACTCTTCTCTTTGTGGAATGATGGTTGGGTTTACTGAAAGGATCTCTTTGGTCCTTTGCGCGCCAAAGAGATTGGGCAAATACAAATAACGCAGATATTTCTCCGGTTTGATCTTAACACTCATAAAAAACGGGCTGATATTTTTAACCTGGTTAGTTAATTAGATCAGGAAAACAATGCCAATATAAGCTGTAACTAAAGTTAGCAAGAATCTCTCAGCTTAATTTAATAAAGCAACTCCGGGAGAACAGTATTAACGCGAAGCCTGTTGATTATATTCGTTTACCAGGGAAATATAATCGCTATCTGTTTTCCCGGAAAGTTTATTGCTGTTGATGAAGTTTGATAAAACTGTTTTATTATCAGGGAAAAGATCCGGAACGTCCTTTATTTTTTTGACCCTTGTGAAAGATCCGTTGAACAGAATAAAATACTGGTTAATGTTACTTATTCGTTGTTCGGTAGTTGCAGAACTATAGGGCCTGTTTTCATCAAGCTGTTTATGAATTTTTTTATAGAGGGTGGCCTTGCCTGATGTTAGTACCTGGTACCAGCCGGTTTGAATCTCTTTTCCCCCGATTGCTGAAGAGTGAATGAAGCGGAAGGAGTTACCAGTTAAAGAATCAACAAGCCTGATCTCGCGGATACTGGATGTTGCAATTAATATTTCCCCCTTCTTATCAATAAACTCAACATCATTTGCCAGCAGATCAAGCCGAAGTCTCATGTTGACATACTCCATGCTATCGCTTACTACAAGTGAGCCACGCATCCACTCTTCCCTAAAATAAGGAGTTCCCTCAACTACTTTAACGTACTTCGTTGTGCTAAACGGCTCTCCGCCCACAGCAAAGAAAGCTCTCATTACGGCCTGATCGCTTTTGCCAACGTCTATAACCCGTTGCTGACCCTGGCTCAAGGTTGAAAAATAGAGTAATGATATAAGCAGAACAGCTTTTAGCATCGTCTCTAAAGGTAAATAGAAAACTGAATAAAAACGGGCTATAATAGTTGCTGCTCACGTATCGTCAGGGAATTGTTTTTTATTCCCATGATAAGGCCCCTGCAATTGCCGGTACCACACTGGCACTGAAAGGGCTCCATATTTTCGTCAAGGAATTGAGCATAATCCAGGGTAAGTTCTTCGCCCGACTTAATATCGCGGATAGCCAG
>DASVNY010000755.1:0-1903 GCA_036383615.1 Chitinophagaceae bacterium | reverse complement strand
TGGATGCACTCAGGGGCTTTGATATGCTCTGGATAATCGGCGGTGGTGAAGTTATTGTTGCATTGGCAAAAGCCTGCCCGGGCAATTTTATGGATGAACTGGCCAGGAATTTCGATCATGAATGGGGCGTGTTCCGTTTCTATGATATTATCATGCCACTGTTTCTTTTTATTGTTGGTGTGGTAATGCCGCTGGCTTTTCAAAAGCGCTTGGAGAAGGGAGAATCCAAGAAAGATATTTACAAACATGTATTGAAGAGAGTTGTCAAACTTTATATTCTTGGTTTGATCGCCTCGGGTCATTTACTACAATTTAATATTGATACGCTCCGGTTATGGACAGATACCTTGCATGCAATTGCAGTGGGCTATCTGGTCAGTTCGATACTCATTCTTGAATTAAGTAAGAAATGGCAGATCATCATCACAGCATTGCTTTTATTGTTGTATTGGGTGATCATGACATGGGTTCCCATACCGGGCCACGGGGCTGGTTTTTTTGAAAGAGACCTGAACCTTGCATTGTATATCGATGATAAAGTGTTGGGTCATTTCCAGGAAGGATATGGCTGGACCTATATTCTTACCAATCTGACATTTGTTTGTTCAGTGATGCTGGGTGTATTCGCAGGAAGAATATTGCTTTCAGGTTTGCCCGACAAGCAGAAACTTATCCGGCTTACCATACTGGGTGTTGCCTGTGTAATTGCAGGAAAAATATGGGGCATTGGGTTCCCGATCATTCATCATTTATGGACAAGCTCATTGGTGTTATTCGCGGGAGGGCTCAGTTGCCTTTTGCTGGCCCTGTTCTTTTTGATCATTGATGTTTGGGGTTATAAAAAATGGGCGTTCCCGTTTATAGTGATAGGTGTAAACGCAATTGCAGTATATGTGGCCACGCATTTGTTCGATTTTAAATTGATCGGGAATGTATTTGTGGGAGGTTTTGCAAAATGGCTGGGCCCGTATAATGGATTTGTGCAGGCATTGGCGGGATTGATCGTTGTGTGGCTGATTTTATACTGGATGTACAGAAAAAAAACATTTATTAAAGTATAAAATAAAACTTCACCACATAGAAGCATGGAGATATAGGTTCACATAGTTCTATCCAGTCTTCCTATTGTGTTTCTATGTTCCTATGATACTATGTGGTAAAAATCTTCAATTTTAAACAACCTCTTATTTAAACCCGCGAAAAAAATGAAACAATTCTTTAGGTATTTTTTTGCTATAGCGACTACGAGTTTGTTGTTGATAGCGTGCAGTAACGATAAAACAAAAGCTGCTGAAGAAGCAAATACTCCTGTAAAAGATGATGGCCTGGCTAAAACACCACCGATGGGTTGGAACAGCTGGAATGTGTTTGGAAAAAATCTCAACGAAGAAAATGTAAAGGAAACAGCCGATGCGATCGTGGCTTCGGGATTGAAAGAAGTAGGATTTGAATATATCGTCCTCGATGATTTCTGGCATGGTGGTCGTGATTCAGTTACAGGTTTGCTGTATGCCGATAAGAAGAAATTCCCTTCTGGTATCAAAGCGCTTGCCGATTATGTTCATAGCAAGGGACTGAAATTCGGGATATACTCTGATGCCGGTACCAAAACCTGTGGTGAAATGCCCGGTAGCTATGGTTATGAAGAAAAAGACGCAAAGCTGTTTGCCGAGTGGGGCGTTGATTATTTAAAATATGATTATTGTTTTTGCCCTGATTATGTTTCCGCAAACAATGATTATAAGATGGCGTTTAACCGCTACAAAGCAATGGGTGATGCATTGAAAGCAACGGGAAGGCCTATACTGTTTAGTCTTTGCGAATGGGGGCCACGCTCACCCTGGCTTTGGGGCAAGGAGGCCGGTGGCCATATGTGGCGCACAACCTATGATGTTGCTGATAT
>DASVNY010000754.1:0-4288 GCA_036383615.1 Chitinophagaceae bacterium | reverse complement strand
GCCCAAGATCCTGAACACACAACTATATAAAGCCGTTTTAGATTCCAATGCTTCTGAACACGGCGCCCGGATGACTGCAATGGATAAAGCCAGCGAAAACGCCAATGAAATGCTGCGCAATCTCAAAATATCTTATAACCGTGCAAGACAAGCGGCCATTACCACCGAGTTGACGGAGATCGTGAGTGGTGCGGCGGCGTTGCAGGGGTAAGAGGTGAAGAAGGCATAGAGGTCATGGAGGTCAAAGAAGTCAAAAAGTAGAAACTGGTTGGTTGAAGATTGTTTTTTGGTAATAGGGGTCAAAAAGATGAGGCTTTTAGCTTGAGAGTCGTTTTTTGGTCATATGTGTCAAAAGGGTGAGGCTTGTAGTTTGAAGGTCGTTTGTTAGTCATATGGGTCAAATCGTGTGGGGAAAAAACGTTATGGTGGGGTGAAAACTCCTTTGTTGTAAAAAACTCATTCATCAAATTTGGGAATGAGAAAAGGGTTGCGATTAGAAGAGTTAGCCGTTTATAAAGTGGCGATGGAAATTGGTGAGCTGGTTTGGAATGTTGTTGATAAATGGGAGTATTTTCCGAAGAAAACATTAGGGACTCAATATACCACTGCTGCTGATTCAATTGCACTCAATATCAGCGAAGGCTACGGCCGGTTTCATTACAAGGAGAATAAAAATTTCTGCTATTATAGTCGCGGTTCCGCTAAAGAAACATTTACTATAACAGTAAAAGCCCGTGCAAGAAATCTTATTTCAGAAGAAGATTTTACGATTCTTTCACAGAAATTGGAAACTTATTTTCGTTTGATATTCGGCTATATTCAATCAATCGGAACGGCAAGAAATGATGAATAATTGTTAATAACCTCATTTTAGCTATTTCATACCGATAGTTAACTTGCCTCTTTAATTATTGACCTATTTGACCCATTTGACCTATTTGACTTATATGACTAACATGACCGACGTTTCTAATCTGATACCACACATTGAAGCTCTCATCTTTGCCAGTGACAAGCCATTGACCACTCTCGATATCACCGAACTAGTGAATAATGCATTGGGCTACATGGATGATAAAATTCCCCTGGACAAAGTAGAAGCTGCCCTGGAAGGCATTGTTGAAAAATACAGCGCCGATTTTTATCCTTTTGAAGTAAGACAAAGCGGCGGCGGCTGGCAGTTCCTTACCCGTAAAGAATATCATAAAACGATCGCTCAGCTTAACGGGGATAAGTTTTTGAAGCGCTTATCGGCCGCATCTTTGGAAACACTGGCCATTGTTGCTTACAAACAACCCGTTACCAAAGGAGAGATCGAAGCGATAAGAGGAGTTAGCTCCGACTATGCCGTTCAAAAGTTATTGGAAAAAGAACTGATTATCATTACTGGCCGTAATGAAAAATTGCCCGGTCATCCCTTAGTTTACGGTACTTCTAAAAACTTCATGGATTATTTTGGTATCAACTCCGCTGATGATCTTCCAAAGATCAAAGAGGTGCTGGCTGAGCAACTCGTGGAGCCAACGGTCATCAAAGACGTTATATCATCTGAAGAGCAGGCTACTGACGAAGAGAATAATGAAGACGGTGAGCCGCTTTCTGTTTCTGAAGAAGGAGAACTGATCATCAATAATGAGCAGGGAGAGGGCGAAGAAAATTAGACCTTCTCAATGGAAATTGAATATTGAACATTGAAAATTGAGCATTTTCTTATCGTTGAAAAGAAATGCTCAATGCTCAACGAACAATTTTCAATACTCAATTTCATCTTTTTTATCTTCGCCAACCTATGCCACAACAGATATCCCACGAACAACTGGTAGCAGCAGCGGAACAATTCGGCACTCCCTTGTATGTTTATCATGCGGAACGGATCAAAGAACAGTATGAAAGATTATTAACTTCTTTCGCCGGAACGCATGCGCGGTTCTTTTATGCTGCCAAGGCATTGACCAATATTAATATCCTTAAGTACATTAAAAGTATTGGCTGTAATGTTGACTGCAGTTCTATCAATGAAGCGAAGCTGGCAGTTAAAGCAGGCTTTGCCCCTGAGAATATTCTTTACACCTCTAACAATATCGCCTTCGAAGAAATTGAAGAAGCGCAGCGCATGGGAATACATATCAATATTGATAGTATCTCCAACCTGGAGAAATTCGGAAAGAAATATGGACATAGTTACCCGGTAGGTATTCGTCTTCGACCGAATATCATGGCAGGTGGAAATTTGAAAATATCCACGGGTCATTCAGCAAGTAAATTCGGCGTTCCGCTGGAAGATATCGAAGCTGTATTACAGGTGGTGAAAGAAAATGATTTATTCATCCGCACTTTACATATTCATACCGGCAGCGAGATAAAAGATGTGGAAGTATTTGCTAAAGGGATCGAAGTGTTGTTTGAAGTGACAAAGTATTTTCCGGAGCTGGAAGTGTTGGACCTTGGCGGGGGCTTCAAAGTGCCGTATATATTCGGTGAAGAAGGAACAGATATCGAAAGATTGGGCAGAAAAGTAAAAGAAGAATTTGACGCTTTTGAAAAAGAGCATGGAAAGCGTTTACAGGTTTGGTTTGAACCCGGCAAATTTCTCGTAAGTGAAGCCGGTTATTTTATTACCAAAGTGAATGTGCTGAAACAAACCGGGGATATTTCATTCGCCGGAGTGAACAGCGGGCTGAATCATTTTATCCGCCCTATGTTTTATGGCGCTTATCATGAGATCGAAAATATTTCCAATGCAAACGGAACAAAGCAATTGTATAATGTCGTTGGTAATATTTGCGAAACAGACACATTTGCCGAAAGTCGTCCATTACCTGAAGTAAGAGAAGGCGATCATCTTGTTTTCAGGAATGCAGGGGCCTATTGTTTTGAAATGTCATCTCACTATAATTCAAGATTCAAACCCGCGGAAGTATTATTAAAAGATGGCCAGTTCCATCTTATCCGCAAAAGAGATGATATTGATGATCTTCTGAAAACGCAGTTGGATGTATTGTGACGCTAAGGCTGCGGTTTTACATTTATCACAATAGTGGATTTTGATGTTAGCGGCATAGTTGCTCCCATTGCTGTTATTTGCGTAGCGCCGCTGGATTCTGTGTTTAATGTTTTTTGACGAACGATCCCTGTGGCTTTATCAACAATGATATTGCCGGTGGTTTTATGATTCATGTTGGTGACAGTCTCCATTCCTCTCATATCAGCTTTTACTGATGTAGTGGAATTGCCATCAAGCGCTACAACCACCGTGCTATCATTTATTTCTTTCAACGTATAATTGTTGGTAAATTCTCCCGTTTCCGTTTTTCCTGTTTCGGACCAGGATTCACCGATAGCCGCTTCATTTTCGGGCAATACACGGAAAAAACTTCCTTCTCCTTTTTTGGGTGGAAAGACCACATTGGTGAGGTCTTTCATCATATCAGCAACGAGTTTTAGTCTTTCATCCGCAGCAGCAAGCGTGATTTTTTCCGGCTGTGCCATCATCACTTTGCCATTCGGATCAATAATGACATCATAATTCTTTTCCAGCATTTCTTTCATCGGTTTGCCCATCCGGCCCTCCATATCTTTTGGATTGTCCGAATCAAAATTTAATTTCTGGCCCATGCCATCAAATTGAAAACTTAAACGGTTCATTGAATGGCGAAGAGTATTATTATCATCGGTGACATTGGTTGCTTTATATTGATGTGTCGCCGCCCCGGTAACATGAAAATCTATCGCTTGCCCCATGGCCTGTTGCACAACAGCAGTTTTCATCTCCATCTCGATCTGCAAAACCTGGCCCTGTTGAAACCTTAGTTTACCGGCGATCTTTTGCGCCATGGTTGTAACACCTGTCAAAAAAGATAAAAAAATGACAAAGCCTTTTTTCATATTACATGCATGTTGTTTTATGCCCGACAAATGTGACGATTCTTTTTTACAGAAAGCAGGCTGCCAATGAAAAAATTTGTTGTTATTAAATTGAACTACGGCACGAAATTTCAGGGTAACTTCTTAAATTTAATTTACTTCTTTAACCAAAAACTGTTTTATGCCAATCCGAATGACTGATGACCCCAACCAACCCCAGGATGATAGCGGCGGTGGCGGAGGGCGGAGACCGAATTTTCCAGGTGGTGGCGGTGGGTTAGGATCCTTACTGCCCTTGTTGCTCGGCTTATTCAAAGGAAAGGGGATCATTGTCTTGCTGGTATTGGGCGCGGCTGCCTATTTCTTATTAGGAAGAGGAGGCGGCTGCAACCTGCAACAGGTTACGCAATTATTCTCTCAAAGT
>DASVNY010000753.1:0-2696 GCA_036383615.1 Chitinophagaceae bacterium | reverse complement strand
TATCGTAGTTGACAATGGTGATCGTGATCGGTTTTGCATTCAAATGTTTTTCAAACAGGAATAGCGGCAGGCTTCCTCCCAATGAAGGCAACAGCACGATATCATCAGTAGTTGTTGATTGCACCACCCTGATTATTTTACCTGCGATCGGCAGATCCATCGGTGTTCGCTGTGCATTATATCCAAAGCCTGAATGCGTGAGCTTTGCGATCAATGGATATTTTTTTCTTTCTTCATCAGTCGGGTCAGCATTGGTAATATAATACCCCTGCTCTGTTATATGATCCGCCAGTTTTTTTATTTGCCTGTCCGCATCATTGCCGGCCACTAATCGCAGATCAAGCGCGGCTGTGGCCACTGTTGGAATAACATTCGCTGCCTGGTCGCCGATATTGGCGCTTTGCATACCATTAATGTTTAGTGTTGGCAAATTAAGAAGTTCCATCAGGGAAAGACCAGCACCATCAGGTTGCAGGATAGCTAATTCATCTTTTAATAACTGTTCAACATCCGGTATTTTTTTCAATGCTGCTTTCTCGGTTTCCGACAAAGGGATCACATCATCATAAAAACCTTTGATCGTGACCATACCATTTTTGTCTTTCATTGAAGCAAGCAATTGCGCAAGCCGCATAGCAGGGTTTGGCGCCCAGTTACCATAGTTACCACTGTGCAAAGGTCTTTTGGCCCCATACACAGTAAGATTGACATTCACATCACCCCTGACGCCAAAAACAATTTGCTTTCTTCCTGACTGATGTCTTGGTCCATCACAGATGATCCAAAGATCAGCGCTTAGCTTTTGTTTATATTTTTCAAAAATGGCTGCAATATTGGGTGAACCTTTTTCTTCTTCGCCTTCAAAAAAGAATTTGATATTGACCCCTGCTTTTTGTCCGCTGCGAATAATGGATTCATAGGCCTTGAGAATAGCAAACACACCCGCTTTATCATCGGCGCTGCTGCGACCATATATTCTCCGTTCGGGATCAAAGCTTTCATTATTTCCAGGCATATCAATCAGCTTTCCTCCCCTGTCCAACCTGCCAGTTGCTAATACAGGTGTAAATGGTGACAAACCTGTGGCCCATTGTGCAGGGTTCACAGGTTGTCCATCATAGTGAGCATAGAAAGCGATGGTTTGTGTAGCGCCGGGTGTTTTGACTTCTGCGAATACAACAGGAGATGACAAAGCTTTATCAATCGTCAGCAATTCTGTTTTCAATCCGAGCTTTTGCATCATCCCGGAAATGTATTGCGCATTCCTGTTAATGTTGACGGTGTCACCATACACATTTGGCAGTTTTAGGAATTGCATATACTCGTCAAGCCAACTTTTTTCCTGTTTTATACGATGTTCAGTAATGGCCTTGTTGGATACCTGTGCGTGCAACTTTATAGCACCCAATGCCATAAATGCAATAAGCAGACAATTTTGTTTTATCATGATGCCAGTATTAATAACAGGAAGTTACTGGAAAAATAAAAAATGCAACTCACGGATAAAGCTTACCTTCAATTTGAAATTTGAGTATCTGCTCTTGTAAGAGAACAATTTCTGCGTTCCAATTATCTTTTTTTACACCTGCACATTTCTCAAGTATTGGTTACCTCAAAATCCTTATTCACTTATGACCAATGAGCAGATTGAAACGTATTTAGAAGTAAAACAGCGCAGGAACAAAGAACTGAGTATTCATTTTAAAGATCGTCGTACTGTGACAGGTATTTTCATTGAAGGCAGCGACTACGTGGAATTGAAATCTAAAAATCTTTGGCGCATTGTCAACAACGCCAGGCTGGAAGAGTGGAAACAAACCCATGATGTAAACCTGAGCCGTATCTTCAACGGCCTATCATTTACCCGTCTTTCTGAAGATTAATAGCTGTTATCAATAACGGCCCTCTTTCAATCAATTATCAATATTTAAAATCCTAAGCCAGGTATGTTTCGGACAGTGATCACAGGCACCGGGTCTTATATTCCGCCAAATGTGCAATCAAACCGGGAATTTACACAACAAATATTCTTTACAGAGGACCAAAAACCTATCCCCACTCCCCCAGAAGAAGTGGTTGAAAAATTCAGGCAGATCACAGGCATCGAAGAAAGACGTTATACCAGTGTGGACCTTAACGCCTCAGATATTGGAAGTGTTGCCGCTGAAGCTGCATTGAATGACAGCGGCATTAATCGTGAGGAAATAGATCAGCTTATCGTAGCACATAATTTTGGCAACGTTATCAAAAATACCATCCAGGTTGACGCGGTACCGTCGTTGGCCAGTCGTATTAAGCAATCCCTTGGAATACGCAATCCGAATTGTGTTGCCTATGATATCCTGTTTGGATGTCCGGGCTGGGTGCAGGGATTGATACATGCCGACGCTTTCTTTAAGGCAGGCATAGCCAAAAAAGCACTCGTTGTTGGCACAGAAACATTATCCAGGGTTATTGATATGTATGATCGTGACAGCATGATCTTTAGTGATGGGGCAGGCGCCGCCGTACTTGAATACAAAGAAACGACGGTTGACGGTCCCGGGATAATTGGTTCGGCAGCGCTCACACATGCACTCGAAGAGGCCCAATACATCGATATGGGCATGTCTAACTATCCCGGCAGCGATCCAGGTATTCGCTACATTAAAATGAAAGGACGCAAGGTGTACGAATATGCTATGAAAAATGTTCCT
>DASVNY010000752.1:0-1655 GCA_036383615.1 Chitinophagaceae bacterium | reverse complement strand
ATAACCGATCAAAAAGAAATCATTGCCAAGGAATGAAGGAAACCCTTTGGGCCGAAGGTCCTTTGCCTGCACCATCGCGATCGCGACAAATCCCCACTTATCATCAAAAATATCCAGTGTTAAACATTCGGGGATCAGGTTGTGTAGTTCTTCTTTGTGAACAGCAAAAGTGAGCACCAGCGAACGCTTAAAGAATGCTTCAACAGCAAATGGATGATTTTTTAAAAAACTAAGCATGTTGCCTCCTGGGTTTTGGTGAGGCGAAATAGAATTCGTTCACATAGATTAATAGTATAAGCATCAAAGCAAATAACGCATTAACCTGTCCCCATAATAACAGGTCAGGAGCGAGGAAAAACTCAAGCGTGTTCATCACGGCAATGATGATTATTTGTATTAGTGAACAGATGCGTCTTTGAATGCCGCTTAATACCCAGCCAGCCATTCCAATCTCTGCGATGCCGATGGCCAGTACAATGGATGAAGTGTATTCAGTATGAAGTATGCGGTCAACAATTTCTTTGTGTCGCGGAACAAGGTTGAATACTTTGCAAAGAAGCCCATTGATGATCCAAACAACCGCGAAGAAGTAATGCAGCAGGTTTGGTTTAAATTGTTTTGGCATAAAGTTTATTTGAACATTTTCAGCAGGTTAAATGATCTTCTTATTGTTCATAGAGATATTATTTAAAATCAGCCAGCGGCCTTTTGCTCAAAATTTTTACTTCCGCATAGCAGATGCCCGTATAGATAATGGCCATTACCGGTGCAGCAAGCAGCATGACGTATAAAAAAAGGAAGAAACCTGGGATAACAAATACCAGGCATCCCATAGCGATCACAGCAAAGCTGATCCAATGATATGTTCTTCTTATGCTGTTTTTTTCTGTAAACCATCCACAAAAGGTATGCGTCAGCATGCTGATGACCTGCCATCCACCCACAACAAAATAAGCCAGGAAAATGGTTCCTGTATTATAAATGGCGATAGCGCTGAAGATTATTATCAGCAGGATGCTGATAAACAGGTCTATTCGTTTGAATAATCTCATGATGCTGTTATTTTTAAAATTTCAGAAAAAAATGAAAGTATGAGATCAAATAAAAGCCGGATCACCGGCGATTATTTATTGAAACTCTTGCGACTTTTCATTTAAACAGTTTTAGCATATTACCGACAAACCAGTTTTCATCAGCCTTTATCATTACATCCAATGTTTTGTCGGCCTGTTTGCCCAATTTTTTAATACCACTTACTGTATCAACAAATGTTTTTACATGCTTATCTCTTTTATCGCCTTCCACTTCTTCAAGTTTGTCGAGCAATTGCAGCATGGGCTCCAGCTCTCTTTTCTTTCTTTCCTTCACGATCTGCTTCACCACTTTCCAGATATCTTTTTCCGCGGTGAAATATTCTTTTCTTTCACCGGGCAGCAATACTCTTTCCACCAACCCCCAGTTGATGAGTTCACGGATATTCATATTCGTGTTGCCGCGACTGATGTTCAACTCTTCCATCATGTCATCCTGTGTAAGGGGATCGGGGCTCACTAATAATAATGCATGTATCTGCGCCATGGTGCGATTGATGCCCCAATGGGTGCCGAAAGCACCCCAGCTACTGATGAATTGTTGTTTGGCTTCTGTGAGTTTCA
>DASVNY010000751.1:0-4803 GCA_036383615.1 Chitinophagaceae bacterium | reverse complement strand
AGTAGCATTGTGGTTCAAACTATTATTAAACCTAAAACCACGATCATGAAAATCGTACACATACTGACCGCTGTTCTTCTCAGCGCCTCAGTTTTTCAGCTTAATGCACAAACCGAGGCATCCGGAGTTAAAAAAGCAACTATTGTATTAGCAGACGGAAGCTCACTTACCGGGCTGGCAAAAGATAATATCCGCAAAAATGCTTCAGTAGTTTTTGCAGCGAATGAAGGCGATAAGAAAAAAACCTATCATGGCTCAGAACTGAATGGCGCGGAAATCGAAGGCGTAAAATTCATTTGCATCAAAGGTGATTTTTTTAAAGTGCATTGCGAAGGCGACCTTAGTTTTTTACAAAAAGCAAGCGATGCTTCCGGTAAAGTTGTTTATAATGGTAATGAGGCAGTTGTCTCCAGCGGAACAGACGGGAAACTGAATGATTATTTTATCTACAATAGCAAGGATAAGCAACTCACACTTGTATCAAAGAAGAATGTTGATGAGGTTGTCTCCACAAACTTTGCTGGTTGTGCTGTGGCTATTAATAAAGCAAAAGAAATAAATGGTGATCTCTCTCAACTAAGATCAGCAGTGGAATTATACAATAACCGGAATAAGTAAGAAGAAAAACGAATAGCTATGAGAAAGGCATTATTTGCATGGATGATCATGGGTTTATCCATCACCGTGGCGGCGCAGGAAATTACATTGACACAAACAGTTAAAGGAACAATTATAGATGAACAGTCAGGAAATGTTTTACGGGATGCAACGGTGATCATTGAAAGACAAAACACTTCCGGTAGTATTACCGACTCGCTGGGAAATTTCAAGTTAAAGAATGTTCCTATCGGCAGGCAAACGATCCGGGTTTCATTGATGGGCTATGAAGAAGCAGTTATTCGAAATGTTGAGATCACTTCATCCAAAGAAGTAGTATTGGAAATAAAATTGAAAGAGCGGATTAAAAAACTGGATGAGGTGGTGCTGAAAGCTGGTAAGCAAAAGAACAGGGCATTGAATGAAGCAGCCGTAGTTAGTGCAAGACAGTTTAGCGTGGATGAAGCAGTAAGATATTCAGGCACAAGAAATGACCCAAGCCGGATGGCGCAGAATTTTGCCGGCGTTAGCGGAAGTAATGATGCAAGAAATGATATCATCATTCGTGGCAATTCGCCATCCGGGGTTCTTTGGCGCATGGAAGGAATTGATATCCCCAATCCCAATCACTATAGCACATTAGGTTCAACAGGTGGACCGGTAACAATACTTAATACAAATACGCTGAAGAATTCAGATTTTATCACGAGTGCTTTTCCCGCGCAATATGGAAACGCAGTAGCGGGTGTGTTTGACCTGCGAATGAGAAATGGCAACAATGAGAAGTATGAGTTCCTGGGACAAATGGGTTTTAATGGATTTGAATTTGGGGCAGAAGGACCGCTCAGTAAAAAGTCTAAATCTTCTTTCCTGATCAACTATCGTTATTCATTGGTGGCGGTTGTGCAGCAGCTTGGGTTAAATGTGGGCACGGGCTCGGCAACGCCTTATTACCAGGATATAAATTTCAAACTGAATATTCCTACTAAAAAAGCAGGGACCTTCAGCCTTTTTGGCCTGGGAGGCGAGAGTCATATAAATTTTGATGCAATTGATGAGGACAACCTCTATTCAACCAATGATGGAAGTTTAAGAGAAAGAAAATTCAAATCATTGACGGGTATAACAGGGTTAACGCATACTTATTTTTTTAATCCCACAACGTCCGGTAAGCTTACGCTCGCTGTTTCAGGTTTTGATTCAAAATACCGCGAAGATTTTTATGACACCGTGCTGGTTGATAAAACAGCGTTTTATAAAAAGAATACACAAACAAAATATTCAGCAGGCTATACCGTCAATAAAAAGTTCAGTTCAAAGAACCAGTTGACGGTGGGAGCAATTGCTGACCTGAACAGGCTCAAACTCCGCAACGATTATATTCCCGATGGAGAAACAGATCTGGTCACATTTTTTGATGCCAGGAAGAATGCAACATTATTGAGAGGCTTTGCAAACTTTGGTCATCGTTTTTCTGATAAACTCTCAACCAATCTTGGATTGTATTACCAACAGTTCACGCTGAACAACTCTCAAAGCATAGAGCCAAGATGGAACATCAAATACCAGTTCAAGCCAAATCAATCATTGTCGTTTGGCGCAGGTTTGCATAGCCAAACACAGCCGCTCGAAGTTTATTTTTACGAAACAAGAAACGGGAACGGGCAAATCGAATTAACCAACAAAGAGCTTGACCTGGTTAAAAGTGCTCATGGCGTCCTGGGATATGATATAAACTTTTCGAAACAATTACGGTTTAAGGCAGAAATATATGGCCAATATATTTATGATGCAGCAACTGAAGCAACACCCTCATCTTTCAGTATGCTGAATGCCGGAGCAGATTTTTATTTTCCTGATAAAACCAATCTTGTCAACAAAGGCGAAGGCTATAACTATGGTGTAGAGCTGACCCTGGAAAGATTTCTTGATAAAGGATTTTATTATTTGCTGACCGCATCAGTTTTTGAATCCAAATACAGGGGAAGTGATGATGTGTGGAGAAACACAGCATTTAATAATAATTATGTCTTCAATATCCTTGGTGGTAAAGAGATAAAACTGAATAACCGCTCTTCTTTCGGTGTAGATACAAAAGTTTCCATTGCCGGCGGTCAACGCTATACTCCTTTTGATCTTGCCGCATCCGGGTCGCTTGGGTATGTAGTATTCAAAGAAGATGAAGCATACAGTTTGCAAAATGACCTTTACCTGAGATGGGATTTTAAATTATCGTATAGCAGGAATGGAAAAAGATCAACCCAAAAATGGTATGTGGATCTGCAAAACCTGACGAACAGGGAAAACCTTTACATACGAACACTAAATCCAAAGAGTGGTGCGATCAGCGAGATTAACCAGATCGGGTTTTTCCCGAATATCAATTATTCTATCACCTTTTGATTTTAGTACCTTTAGCCTATGGCCAAACATAATTGCAGGATAGGATTCAACGACGGTTTGCTGATGGCTATTGGCATACCGTTGCTGAGTTTAGTTATCCCGATCGTGTTTTTTGGTTGCCGGTTCAACAGACCACCACAGCTGGGCTGGGACAAATATATTACCACGCTCATCCTTACAACTGCAATCTGGCTCGGCAATCGTTATGTAATGATCCATAGCCGGCGTAAATATCCTTTATTTAAAGACGTGAGAAGACGATTGTTCTATCAATCATTCATCATGTTTGTTTTTACCGTTACGTCGGATACAATACTCTCTCAATTAGCTGACAGTATTTATAGTAAGGACAGGGGCCCGATGACCACAATGGATGTGCTCATTCAATCCAATGCCGCGGCTCTTTTTTGCACCATTATGATCATTGGCATTTACGAAAGTATTTTCTTTATGCACCAACTGCGGCACTATGTTGAAGAAACGGAAAAACTGAAACGGGAAAGTCTCAATGCAGAATTGAATGCACTCAAAACACAGGTGAACCCGCATTTTCTTTTTAATAACCTGAACACATTGAGCTCGGTAATACCGGAAGATCCAAAGCTGGCAGTGAATTTTGTCAATCAATTATCCAAATTATACAGGCATATACTCGAGGTAAAGGATGAGCAAAGCATACTGTTAAAGGATGAACTGGATGTGTTGAAAGCTTATGCTTTTTTATTACAAACAAGATTTGGCGGTAACCTGGATGTAAGCATTAATGTGCCTGATGAAAAATTAAATAAAAAGATCGTACCTCTTTCACTACAGTTATTAATGGAGAATGCAATCAAGCACAATATTGTTTCATCTGACAAGCCCTTAAAAATTGACGTAACGGCTGTGAATGGAAAATTGGTGGTGAGCAATAACCTGCAATTAAAGAACCAGGTGAATGAATCAACGGGTATCGGGCTTGATAATATCCGCAACCGCTATAAATTATTGGGAGATGGAAATGTGGAGGTGACCGCGAATGAATCAAGCTTTACTGTATCTATTCCTTTAATCGAAAACTGATATGAAGGTAGTTATCATAGAAGATGAGATACCGGCAGCCAACAGGTTGTCGAAAATGATACAGGCTATTTCAGATAAAGCAGAGATCGTAAAGAAGATCGATAGCGTGGAAGCCGCGGTCAATTACTTCAATACGGCTGAGGCAGTTGATCTTGTTTTCATGGATATACAATTAGCAGATGGATTGAGTTTTGACATTTTTACACAAACAAAAGTAAAGGCGCCTGTCATCTTCACCACAGCGTTCGATCAATATACGCTCAAGGCATTCAAAGTAAACAGTATTGATTATCTGCTAAAGCCTGTTGACGAAAAAGAACTGGAGCAGGCTGTAGAAAAATACCAGCAGTTGTATTCTTCCAAAGAAAATGGTTTTTCTGAAAAGATATTGAAGATGGTACAGGAAATGAATACGGCGAGATTCAAAGAAAGATTATTGATCAAAAGGGGGCAGCAGCTCAGTTACCTGAAAACAGAATTGACCGCTTATTGTTATGCGGATGGGAAACTCTGTTATGCTGTTGATTTTAATACCAACAAATACCTGCTTGAAAGTAATCTGTCGCAATTGGAAGAACAACTGCCTCCCAATAAATTTTACCGCATCAACCGTCACTTATTAGTGAATATTGATGCGGTAAGTAAAGTGCATACCTGGCTGGGTAGTCGTTTGAAATTGGAATTGATGCCTTCCGGTAATATGGACACGGTTGTGAGCCGTGAACGGGTGAATGGATTTAA
>DASVNY010000750.1:0-1842 GCA_036383615.1 Chitinophagaceae bacterium | reverse complement strand
CTTAATGGCGCTTTTATTTCTTCCAGGGCTTTGGCAAAATAATAGATCGAAATGATCTGGTGCCCGGGATTGAAGGCTGATATTTGAAAAAAGTCAGTGGTATAAATATGATCACCAATTGCTACATCTAAAGCCATTTCTTCCTGGAATTCTCTTTTGAGACAATCTCTTGTTCCTTCTCCAAATTCCAATCCGCCACCAGGGAATTTTGTGTAGTAGTTGCCGCGTATAAATTCATCGCTTACCAACACCTGTTTCTTTTCATTTATCAAAATGCCATATACACGGATGTTGAACATGTTAGCGGTTAATAGTTTTGGTTCAGGGCTAGAATATTTTTTTGCGGAAAAAGAACCAGCCGATCATAAGGGCTATGATCAATGAAAGAAATACAACAATATAAAATGCATAGGATGAATGTTCAAAACCACTGGGAACATTCATCCCGAAAATACTCGCGATCAGCACGGGAAAGGAGAGTACGATGGTGATAACGGCTAAACGTTTCAACACTTCGTTCTGGTTGTTGGCAATGATGCTGGCAAAAGCATCCAGGGTGCTCGAAAGGATATTGGTATAGATATTCGCCATTTCCAGCGCCTGTGAATTGTCAACAACCAGGTCATTCAGGAATTCTTTTTCTTCTTCATTCAGTCCAAGAAAATTGGTCCGCTCCAGTTTCATCATCAGCATTTCATTGGAGCGAAGCGCTGTCACAAAATACACCAGGCTTTTTTGAATACGCATCAGTTCGAGCAGGTGTTCATTCTTGCTGGCGACATAAAGTTTTTGTTCAAACACATTCCGGCGCTGGTTGATCTCTTTCAGGTGCTCCATGAAATTTTGAACAACCTTCTCAAATATTTTCAGCACCATCATATTCCTTTTGTCCGGGCTGCGGTTTTGAAAAGTATTCAGGAATTTCTTGATAGCCGTATTTTCAAACGAGTTAACGGTTACGATCTGGTTATGCGTAAGAATGATACAGATCGGGATGGTAATGTAATAGGCGTCGCTGTCGTTAAATGAATTGTTTTCTGTCGGTGTTTTAATAACGATCAGGCGAACATTGTCTTCTTCTTCAAAACGGCTCTTCTCATCAATATCGAGTGAGTCGGTCAAAAAGTCGATCGGGATATCCAGTTGGGAAGAAAGTTCAGAGAACTCTTCCTGCTTCAAAGGCGGCAACACATTGACCCATGTGCCATCTTCGGCCCTGTCAATCTGGACCGTTTGGTGGTTGATATTTTTAAAGTACTGGATCATGGGTGGCGCAAAGGTAGGGGAGAAGAGAAAATGTAAAATATTAAATATTAAATGTAAAATGTAAAAGCCGGTTACGGCACTACATTATAATCGGCCAGTCTTTGATGGATGATCGCTAAATGATGCTGAATGTGATAAATAGTGAAATAGGCCAGCTCGCGGTGGGTTATTTTGCCAAGTAAGGGATGAGGGGCTATATACCGGTCCAGTTGTTCATCGTTCCATTTTGCAATGGAAGTAGTGAGGCTATTCATAGAACGGCTAAAATCATTTACCCATTTTTCTTTGCCATTTGCAGCCGATATTTTTTCAGGAATAAAGCGACCGCTTGCTTTACCGCCCTGTCGCAGTTTAAGTTTGTATTTATCCACCAATTCGTCATAACTGCGGGAAGGACGATTGGGCTTGCCCACATAGATCCTCGTGATAAATTTAGGCAAGGAATAGGCAAGCTTCGTCATCTTTGCTGAAGTGATGAGATGCTTTACATTTTGAGCGATGGACCATTTTTCGTGAGGCTGCCGAAAGAAATCTTCTTCAGGAATAGCGGAACAGACCTGCTGGAACTCATCTGTT
>DASVNY010000749.1:0-4251 GCA_036383615.1 Chitinophagaceae bacterium | reverse complement strand
AAGGCATCCTGTTCGGCGGGGCTCATCGCTGCAAAACGTTTCATCTCCTCGATGGTCCATTTGGTAGGATCAGAAGAAAGCGGTTTTGTTTGCGAATGAGATAATGTATAACACAACAATAAAACAAAAAGAAGGATAAGGTTCTTTTGCATGGCTAAGGTTTATGAGCCTGCAAGATGGAGAACATCACCCTGCTGAGCATATTAATACAGTATGAATTGAAGAATGCGGGGGATGAGATGGTGCCGGGTGCTATTGCCCATTGCTTATTGCCAATTGCCAATTGCTAGTTATCACTCCCTTCCCTCATCAGCATTATCCCTATGCCTTTTCAGTGAAAAATCTGCTTTACCAAATTTGTACGTAAATGTCAGGCGAAAGCTGCGAACATTGCGTCGCCAGTAAGAATCCTGGTAAAAATTTTCGGTGTCATACACATTTCCAAATTTCAACGTGTTGAAGAGGTCCGTTATGCTGAAAGTGAGGTTAGCTTTTTTATCTTTTCCAAAATCTTTTCGCAAACCCAGCTCCACTTCATATTCTGCCCGGCTTTTTCCCTGTGCTTGTACCTGTGGAGATTCATAATCAAGATCTGCCTGCATACTGAAGTTGCGAAAGAATGAAGGTTTATTAATTACAGTTCTGTAATTGAGGGTTAGTGAACCCTCCCAGCTATAGCCGTCATTGCTCAGGTTAAGGTTGTTGACCCTTGCATTCACTTTACGATATTGTATATCCATCGAAGGAATAACTTCAAAGTGCTTCCCTATTTTTTGTTGAAGCGTTAATTCCAATCCAACCCAGTTAGTAACACGTCCATTGATGAAAGTATTCAGGATCGCATTGGGGTCAACAGCTGCATTATTCAATTGCTGGTATTGTGCCGCGCTGATAGTATCGCTGTAACGGGTAATATCACCCGGGTTGTTCCGGAAATAGATAACACCTAAGAAATTATTTTCCTTTCCATAATTATGGCTGAAATTAAATTCAAAGGAGTTCACAAATTCTGGTTTTAATTCAGGATTGCCCTGTCGCAGGTTAACAGGATCACTAATATCAACAAATGGATTTAATTGCCAGAAATTGGGCCGGCGGATACGGCGTGAATAGTTCAATTGTATTTCTGTTCCCTCACTTAATTCATTGGAAAGAAAAAAACTGGGAAACAAAGCATCCCATATCTTTCGCAGCTTATTCGGGTACTCGTAACCAAATTTCCTGGCGCTATCCACCAATTCTCCATCAAACTTTGAATGCTCGACCCGCAGCCCCAATTGATAGCCCCATGATTTCCATTTATTCGAATAGGTCGCATAAGCTGCATTGATCAATTCACTGTACCTATAGTTATTACTGATAGGTAATTTTTGTTCAGCCCCATTACTGAGAATGGCAAATGCATCAAAGCGGCTGCTATAATTATTGATAAACGTTCTTATACCCGTTTCGAATTTTGCATCCTCTCCTTTCGGACTTATAAAATCAACCTGGAATGTCCATTGCTTGTTATCATTTACGCCATCATTTCTTACTTCGTCCGGAGGATTATATTCTGTGCCATCCGGTTTGAAATATAAATTCAGAATACCAGTGTTATCCTCGCCTGTTCCTGAACTATAGTTGATATTAGCTGTGATTTCTTTTCCCTGTTGCGGGAACTTATGTGTAAAGTTCAATTGTGTATTGCTGCGATCAAATAAAGAACGGCTATCGGAATATCTTTCTCCATAATAGGTCAGTTGCCGGTTCATATCCAGGTATTCCTGTTCCTGCTTTTCATCGCTTGTATTCTTTCCTTTTACAAAGCTTTGAGAGAGAGAAATGGTATTGCGGTTATCCAGGAAATAATCAACCCCAAAACGTACCGAACCAAATCGGCGCATTCTTTCTCCTTTCGAATACTGGTTAAAATAATCTTCAATCGTTCCGTTATCCTTGTTTTGTCTTAATGTTTGCCCTCTCGCCCTGCCACCATTCTGGTTATAGCTTCCAACTGCAAAAAAATTGAACTTACCCTCTCTCATGTTGAGGTTGAGTGTGCTGTTCAATATATCGGGGTAACCTGCGCCAATCGAAAAGATCCCATTCAACCCAATACGTTTATTTTTTTTCAGGATCACATTGATGATACCACCATCGCTGGCAGCATCAAATCTTGCCGAAGGGTTAGTGATGAGCTCCACCCTTTCAATATTATCAGCAGGTATCTGGTCAAGTGTGAGAATAGTAGGCCGGCCATCAACAAATATCTGGGGGGTGCTCTTTCGCAATGTCACATTTCCATCCACATCTACCGAAACAGAAGGAATGTTCTTCATCACATCGAGCCCTGTGCCTCCGCTTGATACCAGGCTTTTCTCAACATTGAAAATTTTTCTGTCAATACCCAGCACGAGCCCAGACCGTTGTGCCGTCACGGTTACTTCTCCCAGTTTTTTTACCTCTGCTTCCAGTGTAATGTTGCCAAGATCTTTTTCAACACCCCGGCCAGTGCTGATTGTTTTTTGAATGGTCTCATATCCTATGGCCGAGATCAGCAATTTTAAACTATCGGCGGCAGGTAATTTATCAAAACCAAAATCACCATTGGCCCTGGTGAACATGCCGGCAATAAGTGAATCCTTTGATACCGTATCTCTTTTTATAACCAGGAAAAGTTGAGCCGAAACTGCTTCGATGCCTTTGTTGGTGCGACTGTCAACGATCTTTCCGTAAATCCTGCTTTCTTTTATTTTAATTATACCTGCATCCGTGCCGGGGGGTGGATCACGGTCAACCTGCGCCATTAAAAGATTCGAAAAAAATAAAGCAGCAATAAAAACAATGTTCTTCATCAATGCGGGTTTAAGTAAGCAGCTTTTTACAAAAAACTTGGACGTCAAAATTAGCCGTTAACGTCTGTTGCCTGATTAAAAAACTATAAATAACCAGTGGAATTCGTTTCCCCAAGGAAACCCGGTTATCTTAATATTATCTCTAATCCCCTCATTCCCAAATCGCTAAATCGGGGAAACTTCATTAGTCACAAAGGGCTGAAAACCTTACCTTTGCGCCATTCTAAAATCATAATCTACTATGGCAGATATCTTCGAGAGACTACTGAAGCATTATGGCCCGATCGGCCAGCACCGTGAAAGAGCCCATGGCTATTTTGCTTTTCCAAAACTGGAAGGAGAAATTGGAAGCCGCATGAATTTCCGTGGCAAAGAAATGATCGTTTGGAGTTTGAATAATTATCTCGGCTTGGCTAACCACCCTGAAGTGAGAAAAGCTGATGCTGATGGCGCCGCAAGATTTGGTCTTGCCCTGCCAATGGGAGCAAGGATGATGAGTGGCAATAGTAATTACCACGAACAATTGGAAGCTGAGCTGGCTGCTTTTGAAGAAAAAGAAGATGCGGCCCTTTTAAATTTTGGATACCAGGGAATGGTAAGCATCATTGATGTGCTTTGCGGCCGTCATGATGTAATTGTTTACGATGCAGAGAGCCATGCTTGCATCATTGATGGCTTGCGTTTGCATCCGGGCCACCGTTATGTGTTTAAGCATAACGATATCGAGGATTTTGAAAAACAATTGCAAAGAGCCACTGCATTGATTGAAAAGCAAAAAGCAGGCGGCATACTGGTGATCACGGAAGGTGTATTCGGTATGGCAGGCGACCAGGGTAAATTAAAAGAGATCGCCGAACTGAAAGATAAATATGAGTTCCGCCTGTTGGTAGATGACGCTCATGGCTTCGGCTCATTGGGCAAAACAGGCGCGGGTGCAGGTGAGGAACAGGGTGTCCAGTACAAAATAGATCTGTATTTTTCAACTTTTGCCAAGTCAATGGCGTCAATTGGTGCATTTATTGCAGGGGAAAAGAAGATCATTGATTATATCCGTTACAATATTCGGTCACAGATATTCGCTAAAAGCTTACCGATGCCATTGGTGATCGGCAATCTTAAGCGTTTAGAGTTGTTGCGCACGCAGCCTCAACTGAAAGACAAATTGTGGGAAAATGCACGGAAGCTCCAGGAAGGTCTTAAAGAAAGAGGTTTTGACATTGGAAAAACCGACTCGGTTGTAACACCCATTTATATGAAAGGTGGTGTGGAAGAGGCAACAGCAATGGTAATGGACCTTCGTGAGCATTATCACATTTTCTGTTCAATTGTTGTCTATCCTGTCATTCCAAAGGGTCATATTATTTATCGGCTCATTCCTACCGCTTCTCACACTGATGAGGATATAAATCAAACT
>DASVNY010000748.1:0-3465 GCA_036383615.1 Chitinophagaceae bacterium | reverse complement strand
ATCAGGTGAAGATTGCCATTGATAAGTTTGGCCCGAGCCGATACTATTATTAATAAGATCAAGATTGAAACTACCTCCTATGCAGGCAATGGCGGGGGCGATGGCTGTTCCTGGCAATGGAGGTTCCGTGCATGTATTAGCAGGAATGAAAGTAATGCTTCCCAAAAAACTCCGTGGTGTATTTGCTGGCGGGCCAGGGAAAGCGCCACCATAACCGGGGCTTGCCGCATTGTCCTGTACAAGAACCTGCAATCCCCCGGCAACATATAAATTGGGAGTTGTAAAAGCGCCGCCATCATAAGGACTGAAAGGCGGGCCTGATATAGCAAATCGCCAGGTTGCCCCGGCAGGAATGGTAATATTCAGACCGGTAAATGTAGGGTTAAACCCTGCTACCGTTGTTGTTACCGGAACAGTTGCCGCATTCACCCATCCATTGGTGGTATTGAGAGCGCTTGGAGCGCCGGTTACTGCCGTGGTATGATACCAAAGACCAAATGTTGCCGAAAAATTTGTTTGCACATAATGGCTGATGCTGGTAATGGTAACAGGAGATGTGTTAGTGTTTTTTATACCAAACACCACCGCACCATCAGCACTGGCGGAATTGTAGGTAAAACTACCGACCGACGGAGACGATACCGTTGTTTGAGCCTGTATGTTGATCGAGAAAATTAAGGTAGCTAAGAATGCAAAGAACACAGATAATCCAGCAATGTAGAATTTTCTCATTTCAGCAGTTTTAGTAGTTTGTTTATATGGCAATGCAATAGCAGTCTCTAATCTGTTTAAAGATCCCCCCTACCGACTTGATCCAGCTTGAATATGCCTTACCCTATTTAAAAAATCCCTCTCTTAGAACTACAACAGAAAAAGCTTGCGTTTACTGAAAAGATCAGTAACTCCGGCACGCGGGTATTACTATTATACTGCCCGTTAATGCTTTGCGCAGCCTATGGTTCTCAATGGATAAAAAATTCTACGAGGTGGTGAGAGTGGTTTGTTGCATTTTGAACTATGAGATGCAAGTTTAATTAAAAAATTTCACCAAAAACCAATTCATTCTTCGCCGAAATCAACTTTTTGAACTAAAAATGCTATCAATATCTAAACACAATAAAGTCAAAAAAACTGTCTTGCAATGCTCCTGCACAGTGCAAAAATTCAATAGCATTCATCTTCACATTTTTCCTATTTCACTCAGTATTGACATATTCTGCACCTGGTCTTTGCAAATAATGACATTGCAAAAGATCCGTCCGCTGAATATGGATTCCAAGGATAATAAAACAAATCAAAAGGCATGTTTCTCAATTAAGAACATAGCCGCACAACCCGGCCGTTCAGGCAATATCAATCGCTTTGAACAACTGTTCTTTTACGGCCTGTTATCTACGATGGGATTACGATGAAGTCTAGTTAAAACGAGAAATTTAAGCCTTGTTCCTTTCTGTTGTGAAAATTAACATAACCGTTCCGTAAATGTATTATTTTGATAATTGTCATACAAAAAAATATTCTTGTTTTCTGGCAAAGACCTGATTCAAATCATTAAAAAAACCGGGGCAGGTTCCCCGGTTCTTTTCACATTGCAAATAAATAGATATTTAATGGCTTTGGCGCTGGCTCAGTTCATTCTTAAAAATAAAGCATCCTTATTCCTTTACCAGCTTCAATGACTTTAAAAATGCAGCAATAGCCCTGTTGATCTCGGAGTTTTTCTCCTTATCAAACTTGCCATGCAATCCACCGGGAACAGTAATGAACTCGGTAGTTACGCCGGCGTCCTTTAGCTTTTTATGCAGGTCAACCGATTGCTGGTAAGGAACCGTAGGGTCGGCATCACCATGAACTATGAAAATAGGTGGGCTGTCTTTCGTAACATAAGTAATAGGTGAAACAGACATCGCGAATTTCTTATCATTGGCTTTATCACCCAGCCAGCGGGTAGCCGACTTGCTTGTAACATTCGTTCCATAACCCCAATCCCAAACATCAGTGATCCCATACTTATCAATGATCGCCGCCACTTTTATATTCTCAACACCCGGGCAATTGCCATCAAAACGATGGTCATTGCCAAGTAACCCGGCCATCAATGCCAGGTGCCCACCGGCGCTTCCGCCCATCACCACGATCTTGTTCACATCTATATTCAGCTCCTTTGCGTTTTTGATAAGATAGATCAATGCGCATCTTGCATCTTCAACAGCAGCGGGAGCCGTTGTATGCCCTGTTAAACGGTAAGAAATATTCGCAACAGCAAAACCCATTTTAAAGAATGTGTTGAAACCGGTTTGCGATTGTCTCACTCCCTTGTTCCATCCCCCGCCATGAATATTGATGATAACCGGCGAAGGGCCTTTCTGCTTAGGCGGCATATAAATATCCATCTGCCCTTCCCAATCTTTTGCTTTGGTATAAACAACATCCATTTTCGCTGTGAACCCTTCAGGATATTCAACAGGCTTGTACGTTGTATCTGCTGCATCCTGCGCAAAAACAATTGCCGATGCCAGCAATGAAACAAATAACAGGTTTAGTCTTTTCATATTTTAATTTTTTCCGGTTACAGTTGTCAGACGGAGACCGTCAGACAGCTGTTGGATTAATAATCCGGGTTTTGTGCAATAGTCAATTGTGTATTCGTATCTATCTCCCGTTGTGGAATTGGCAACAACAAGCGATCCTTTTTTACATATCCCTGTAAGTCAGACAAGGTTGGTGTTGGTGGCAGGTAAAGACGGTAGTGAGCATAATATTCATCTGCATAATGATCTTTCATACTTTGCTCGGCAGTTACCGTTGTCATTGTAGTGTTGTATCGAACAAGATCGAACCAACGCTGATTCTCGAAAGCAAATTCAATGCGTCTTTCCGTTGATAATGCCTGCTCAAATTGAGCAAGCGAGGTAGTATTGGCCATTGTTAAAATGCCCAGTCCTGCTCTTTGTCTTGTCTGATTGATCAGGTCAAGACTTGATTGCGTATATCCCTGCGCTTCTGCCAGCATCAATAGCACATCTGCATAACGAAGGATCGGCCAGTCACTTTCACCATCATCGCTGATCGTTACCGGGAAGAGATATTTTTTTACATAAAGTGCGCCCTGGTAAACTCCGATCAATGTCGGTTTCCGGTTATCTCCATTCGTTAAGGTATCGAGGTCCGCAGTAGGATAATTCAATCCATCGCCATCGCCATTGATCACATTAGAAGCTGACCCTAATGGTCCGAATGTATTACCAAAGGTTGACCCTAAGCCAAGTCCACCTGCTTTATAACGCACAGCAAAAATGATCTCCGAATTCATTTCATTATTGATATTAAACACAGCTGCATAAGTAGGCTGCAATGCGTGACCGCTATTTGTAATAATATCCTGCAACACGGTGATTGCTTCGGCCTTCTTGTTTAATGTCAGGTACACTTTTGCCAACAGCCCTTTTGCCGCCCAGATCGTTG
>DASVNY010000747.1:0-12957 GCA_036383615.1 Chitinophagaceae bacterium | reverse complement strand
TGTATTAATAGGTGCCGCACCGGGTATTCAAACTACAACGCCCAGTGGTGCTCCGGGTTCAAGCCCAGGTATCATTATTAGAGGTATTGCTTCTTATTCTCTTTCAAGTGGTCCTTTGTATGTTGTGGACGGTGTAATTTACGAAGGAGGATTCTCGAATATTAATCCTGATGATATTGAAACGGTGACTGTTTTAAAAGATGCGTCCACAACGGCCCTTTACGGCTCCAAAGGCGCAAACGGTGTTATTATGATCACCACAAAAAAAGCAAAAAAAGGAAAGCAGTTTTTGCAGTTTAAATATCAAACAGGTTCTTCTGAACCTGCTATTCCGCAGTATCCAACAGTGAATGCGGCTCAATTCTATCCTCTTGCATGGGAAGCCTACCGTAATGGATTAGTGTATGGAACGGGTCTTAGTTTTCCTACCACTCTGGATAGTGCAGGTATGATCGCTTCGGGGTTATTGCCCAGGTACACCAGCGGAGCCAATGCCGGAAACCAAATGTTCAGGGGTCTTGCCTTCCAGGATATTTACCAGGTATTGGGAAAATACAATCCGTTTAATGTAGGAAATACGGCTATTGTTCTCCCGAACGGGCAATTAAATCCTAGTGCTTCTTTACTCTATCCTGATGACCTGAACTGGTTGGATCAATCAACCCGCAGAGGTACCCGCCAGGAATATGGCATTCAGTTTTCGTCCGCCAACGAAAAATCAGATATGTTCGCTTCCTTTGGTTATCTTAAAGAAGGTGGATGGGGTCTTCGTTCAAAATTAACCAGGTTCACAGGCCGTGTAAATGCGAATGTCACACCTACCAAATGGTTCAAAGGCGGATTCAATCTTGCAGCCAACCGTTCGCGATTCGACAACTCATCTACAGGTGGTATCGTAAATTCATTTTATTTTTCAAGATATATCGCTCCTATCTACCCGGTTCACCTGCATGACCCACTGACAGGTGATGTCGTTCTGGACGGAACTGGTAATCCACGATACGATCTTGGTAATGAAATAGGCTACTCACGTCCTTATAATTCTGGTCGTCATACGATCGCCGAACATTTGTGGAATAGAGACAACTCCGGGAGAGATGTAGTATCCGCCCGTGCTTTTGGCGAAGTGATCTTTGCCCCATGGCTAAAGTTTACGACGAATATTAGTTTGGATGTTACCAACACAGAAGGTGAAACATACGAAAATCCGATTGTTGGTGATGGACTGGGCTCAGGCCGATATGGTAAGAGTTCTGGCCGCACCAGCAGTCATACTTTTAACCAGTTGATTAATTTCAACCGGAAACTGGGTACAAGTAATACCATAGATGTGATTCTTGGTCATGAAAATAACTATGTAAAGGTTACCAGTCTATCCGGTATGAGGATTGGTCAAAGCTTCGATAATGTTTATACCTTCTCGAACTTTGTTACTATTAACTCGCTTGGAAATTCAATTAATGAAGGAGCTTCAGAGGGTTATTTTGCAAGAGTCAACTATGATTTTGGAAATAAGTATCTTTTTTCCGCGTCTATAAGATCAGATGGAAACTCTAGATTCGCTAAAGCTGTAAGATGGGAGAAATTCTGGTCAGTAGGAGTTGGTTGGAATATCAAAGAGGAAAAATTCTTTAATGTTCGGTGGGTTGACATGTTGAAATTCCGCGCCTCATATGGTGTAACGGGTAACTCCAGCACTGGATATTATCCTTATCAGGCAGGTTATGATGTGGGTTGGCCCGATGATACCAGGTCAGGAGTTATCATAGGTTCACTGGCAAGCCCGACTCTTACCTGGGAAACACAGAAACCATTGGATTTTGGTATTGACTTCGCTTTGTTCAAAGGAAGATTGTCCGGTACTGTTGAATATTTCCTAAGAAAAAGTAGTGGGTTAATATTTGATGTGCGACAACCGTTGCAAAATGGCGGAACACCTAGTTCATCAAGCTTGCCAATTACCCAAAACATCGGTAATATGATTAATAAAGGCATGGAAGTTCAATTAACAGGTAACCCCGTTCGAACAAAAGACTTCAACTGGACCGTAACGCTGAATGCGACTGCTTATAAGAATGAGATGACAGCGCTGCCTCCTACTACGCCGTCAATAACCTCAAGCCCCTTCAGAAGAGAGGCCGGTCATTCAGTGTATGATTTTTATACAAGAACATTTTATGGCGTCGATCCTGCTGATGGTTCCGTGCTTTATTTAGGGGCAACGACATGGAACGCTGCAACCTGCAGGTTAATGGATAATGGCAAAGGTGGCTATGACACCGTAACGATTGATCATAGCAATGCAAAGCAGTCCTATGTAGGAAAATCAGCATTGCCGGATGTTTACGGAAGCGTTGCGAATAACCTGACATGGAAAGGATTTGAGCTTGGATTTGTTCTGACTTACCAAATCGGTGGATGGGTTTATGATGGTGTGTATGCTACGCTAATGTCGAGCGCAACAGCGGGAGGCACTTATCATACAGATATGTTGACCAAACGCTGGCAAAAACCAGGGGATATTACCAAGGTTCCAAGAATGGATAACACAAGAACCGCGCAATTTGGTGCAGCATCTACCCGCTGGCTTACCAGCGCCACTTATTTCAGTTTGAATAATATTAGTATCGCTTACAATTTGCCCAAGAATCTATTGGATAAGATCGGCGCATCCAATATCAGAGTGTTCTTAAGTGGAGAGAACCTGCATTTCTTTACAAAACGTAAAGGAATGAACGTTAATGGCAACTTCTCCGGACAAACTGGCGATACATATGATGCCGCACGTGTAATTAATGCAGGCGTAAGTTTTGGTTTCTAATTCATCAAATTTTAAAGACACCACAATGAGAAATACTATTAAAAACAGAATCTGGGCCAGTGTCCTCGCAGTAATGACACTTGCAGGTACCGGTTGCAAAAAAAATTACCTTGAACGAAATCCGCCGGATACTTTAAATAACTCACTCATTTTTTCAAATACTAAAAATGCATATGCGGCTATCAACGGTATGCACCGGATGATGTACGTGCAATGGTATGGCACCCAATCCCTCGGCGGATACAGCGGCAATATGATCTTTATGGATGTGCTGGGTGAGGATTTCGTAATGACTAACCAGGCCAATGGCTGGTTTGTTAGTGAGTATCGCTGGCTGGGCCAGCGTAATGACGCAAGTACCTTAAACCTGTTTAGTTATGGCTTTTACTATACTTTTATAGCAAACGCCAATGCTATTATTGACAATATCGATGCAGCAGAGGGTCCTGAGGCAGATAAAAAAAATATCAAGGGCCAGGCCCTTGCTTATAGAGCATGGGCTTATTTCCAAATGGTGCAATTGTTTGGAGAGCGCTTTGTTGCCGGAGCCGCTAATGACGGAATGGGTATGTCACTCGTGCTGCACACACAGACAGGTGCAATTCCAAGAAATACAGTAGCGGAAACATATGTTCAGATCAACGCTGACCTGGATGCGGCAATCACCCTCCTGGATGGTCTTACCCGCCCGGCCAAATCTCACCTGAATGTGAATGTTGCAAGAGGTCTTAAAGCGAGGGTTGCACTTACACAACAAAACTGGGCTGTAGCCGCTCAAATGGCTATAGCTGCAAGAAACGGTTATTCTTTGATGTCAAATACTCAGTATATGTCTGGGTTTACCGATACAAACAACCCAGAATGGATATGGGGTATCGATCATCGTGATGATCAACCAACTTATTTCTATTCATTTTATGCGTATTTGGGAAGTTTCTCTTCTACAAACACAAGAGGTAATCCTAAAGCGATCCTTTCTACGTTATATGATAAAATCACCGCGACAGATATCAGGAAACAATTGTGGGATCCAACAGGAACAAACACATCTTTCCCTCTTGTTGCCAGCGGTACCAGATATCCTTATATGACAAGAAAGTTTCAACTTGCAAACCCTGCAAATAGCAATGGTGATCTTGTTTTTATGCGTTCTGCTGAAATGTACCTGATCGAAGCAGAAGCATTGGCAAGACAGGGAGGACAAGAGGCGGGGGCCCGTACAGCATTATTCACTTTGGCCAAGCAAAGAGATCCTAACTATGTTTTGTCAACAAACAGCGGCCAGGCCTTGATCGATGAGATCATGATTCAGCGCCGTGTAGAACTGTGGGGTGAAGGATTCCGTTTCTATGATCTGAAACGCCTTAACCAGGCATTGGACAGAACAGGCGGCAACCATAATGCTACGCTTGCACAGAAAATGACTGAGCCGGCAGGAACAAAGAACTGGGTGTTCCTGATCCCAAGACAGGAGCTTGAATACACTTTAGGCGTAGTTCAACAGAACCCACTTTAATAATGTAGTATCAATTATTAAATGATATAAATAAGCCGTTCCGATTTGGGACGGCTTATTTATATTATACAGTTCAGGGAATTTTATGGAGTAATCCTCTTACCAACCGGTAATTGGTAATAACCGAGACAATGATCAGGAACAAGGCGACTGCAATAATGCTCCAATGAACCATAGTAGTTAATTCTGGCCGATCATACATTGCATAATGATGAAAAGCCCATTGAATAAGCTGCGTAAAAAGCAGGGAGATCAATACAATACTGATATAAACAGGAATAAAACGTCTCGATACATTCTTGCTTAACCAGGCAGGCGAATAGCCTAATGTCAATAATAAAAGAAGGCTATCCCTGCTGCGAGCAATGACCAATTGCAGGTAAAAAGAAAAAAGAAGAAGCGCAAGAACAACTACCAGCAAACCAAAAATACCAAGCCCGCTCAGGATACCTTGTATGATCATTTTATTTCTTCCCAGCATCGTTTTATCTCTATTGACCTTGTAATTTTTTTCATCAAGGAATTTTAACAGCGCAGCATCATTCGCGTCTTTTGATTTAATAAAAAGCCTGCCCGCTTCTATATTTTTTTTGTTGCCAAATGCATTATTGGCCCAATCCAAAAATGTTTTTGGCACCAGCACAGAGTTTATCCTGTCACTGAAGGCAACGATCTTCCCAATGAAAACACCCTCCTGGCCATTGCCATAACAAGTGATCTGGATAGGAACACCCATTGCTGTTTCCCTGGAAATTTGCGGCAGTTCCTGCCCTGGTGCAAAGACATTGTATATCTCAAAAAAATCGGAAGAGAGAATAATGGGAATAGTAGTTTGACCTTCCTGCCAGCTAAAAGAAGGAGGAATGGTATCAATGAAATCATTTTCCACTGTTTCCAAAAAAAGATCGGTGCTGAATGGAAGCATATTGCCCGCACTAAGCTGCACACGGAAATCATTTGCAATAAGCGGCGCCACACCATCAATAAAAGGTTGAGCTTTTAGCTCATCAATATCAGCCTGCTGGAAAAGATTTTTACTGGGCTGCCCCATTGTTTGATTAGTGATGGTTTTGGTGATCGAAATAAAATCAAAACCATTTTTACGAATACTGCCTTCTTTAAGTAATTGCTGGATATTGATAAACATCTGGGCCGAGCAGAGCAATAGCAACACACCAATGCCTAAGCCGATATAAGAGAACCAGCGTGACAATGCATTGACACCGGTTTGCAATAAAGGACGAATAGGTTTAAATGATACGGTCACGGCGTTCTTTTATAAATGAAACAATCGGGTGAATGGGAAATAATCAATGCGCTCAAGATCGGCAAAAATGATAGCGGCATTTCTCAGCCTCGCTTCTTCAAGCATTAGTTCCATCGCTCTTTGAGCATTCTTATCATCCAAATGACTAAAGGGTTCATCCAATAACAAAATATCAAATGGCTGAAGTAATGAGCGGATAATAGCGGTCCGTTGCTGTTCACCATAAGAACAAACCTTCGCTTTTGTATGAAGACGACTACCAATTCCTAATCTTTCCCCCATCTCTTTTATTTTCTCTGCAGGATGAAAAGGATTCAATTGCCTTTTGATCTCCAGGTTTTCGGTCACGGTTTGTTCAGGAAACAGGCGAAGATCCTGGAACACTATGCTGAGACTGTCTTTCCTCAGCGCAGCCAGTTCCTCTGCCGAAAAAGCTGTCACCTCTTTATTGTTATAGCGTATGTTCCCATTAAAATCTTTGCGGAGACCGTATAAGAAGTTGATCAATGAGGATTTGCCACTTCCTGATGGGGCGACGACTTTTATCAACTCGCCTTTTTCTACCAGCAATTCCTTTCCCCATATCTCCGATCTCTCTTTGACCGTTTCCTGAAAATAGGTGGGTAATATATTTTTTATCAAAAGCTGCATGCTGCAATAATAAAGAAAAACCACAGGTAACGGTGTCGCCTGTGGTTTTAAGAATCAGAACTAAGTGAATTTATTTGATAGCAGGTGTTATTGTTGCGGTGGTATCAACAGTAACTTCTTCATCTATCACCACATCTGTCATCGTTTTTTTCATGAACATGCTTGCAACAAAGTCAAGGAATTTATTCAGTTGTTTCAGGCTATTGGTATTCTTGTCCACGAAATTTATTTCAAAATGACTGGTGCTGGCGTCACCGGATGTTCCGCCTCCGTAGAAAAGAATGTCCTGCCATACTTTCATCGCTTCGTCGGCTATTTTATGCGCCGATGAGTCCATGACAGGTCTTGCACCTGTTATGAATTTTTGGATATCGATATAACCTCCCATCGGATGACCGCTGATCTTGCTGATAAACGGATGATCAGTGGCTGCAGCGCCAAAGCCGTTCAAATACACTGAATCATTTCCTACCAGGTACCAGCCATCTTTTGTTTGCTGGGCGATATTGTTTTTTGCTTTTTCCATCAGCCCCGGTTCACCGGCAAACTGCTGTTTGATGGTATTAGCAACTTTGTCAAAACTGGTTTTGTCGCCAATAGCTATTCCAAACAAAAGTTTGGCAGAAGCCTTTTCATCTTCATAAGAGAAAGCGCCGGGACCTTCGCCGATCGTTTGCTTTTCTTTGGTTACTTTAAAATCACTAACGGTGAAAACAATATCCCCGTTGGCAGCTTTAACAACATCATCAATGCTCAATCCTGTGTTGCCAAGAAACATACTCAATAAGCCATCGACGCCTACCAGGGTAACGATTTCTTTTAAAGCAGCCGGTGGATAGTTAATAGCGATCGCTGCTGCTACATCACCGGTTGGTATTTTTTTCAGGATAGCAGGATCAACATTTTTCATCGGGTTCTTTTTGTAGATGGCCATCAGGTCCTTGTTCATGAACTGCCTGGCATCAACAGCGATCTTCCCGTTTTCAAAATTCAGGGTTGCTGTAGTAAAGTTTCCGTCAAATAAGGAAGCGACCTTGGTTGCTGCTAACATGGGCGGCAATGAACTACCGTAAAATGCGCCTGTGTTTACCCAGAAATGCGCATCACCCGGTTCTTTTAGCATATCAGCAAATTTTGAATTGCTGCCGATACTTTTCTTTCCTTTCAGTTTATAGATGTCTTTAGCAATGACAACCAAACTGTCTTCGCTATAGCGTTTTCCGCCCCCGCCGCCAAAACCAGCGCCTGCACCCGGAGCATCCGCGATAGCAACAAAACGGTTGCTGTTCCAGGAAATAACAGATGAATGTTCAGTAATGAGTGAGATCGAACCATCTTTTTTAACCGTTTCGGGTTTGGCGACTTTTTCCATAAAGGAAGCAAAAGCTTTTTCGTCGCTGATGTTGCAGGTAAAACCTACAAAGCCACCTTTTCCACGCATCGTTACAAAAAAGTATGCATCGGATTTGATATCGATGCCACTGGCTTCTGGATTATCAAGGACCTTTCTGGCCAATGAATCCGTTGTTTGGGCATAGGTTTTTTTATACCACTCGTTTTGCTTGATCTCATCCCAGCTAAGTTTTGAACTCAGCGACTTGCCATCAACATGAATAACAAAAGCCGCGTCGGCTGGCACAGGCACACCGCTCTTATTGGAGCAGGAAGAAAAAACCAGCAGTAACGCAAAGGCGATTAATGCCGGCAGGTAAAGGTTTCGTTTCATTTTTTTTGTGATTGAATTATTCGAAGGTTGTGTTTATAAGCTGTTCGGTTGTTAGTGTTTTTTGCTCGCCGCTGCGAATATCTTTCAGTTTGCAATTGCCCGCTGCCAGTTCTTCCTGCCCGATGATCACCACGAAAGGAATATTCTTCTTTTCGGCATATTTGAATTGCTTGTCAAATTTAGCGTTCTCATGGAAGAGCTCGCAACGAATGTTTTTTCCTCTTAAGCCCTGCATTAATTGAAAAGCTGCTGTTGCCTCTTTTCCTCCAAGATTAAAAAATAAGACTTGAGTTCCTGTGTACACATCCGGCGGAAATAAGTTTAATTCCTCCATCACGTCATAAATCCTGTCAACACCGAAGGAGATACCAACCCCTGGGATATTCGGAACACCAAACAAACCGGTAAGATCATCATAACGACCACCGCCACCAATGTTGCCCATCTGTGCGTCTTTGGCTTTTACTTCGAAGATGATGCCGGTGTAGTAGTTGAGTCCGCGGGCAAGGGTGGGATCTATAATAAGTGATGAGTGATGAGTAATGAGTGGGCTGTTTGAAACCAGGTATTCAATTTCGGCAATGCCTTTTTTGCCGTGGTCGTTATTCCCAATAAGTTCTTTTAACCGTTCGATCTTTTCTGTATTGGTTCCTTCGATCAAAAGATATTTTTCAATAATAGCGACCTGGTCATTGTTCAATCCTCTTTGGGTCAATTCTTCTTTCACTTTATCAATACCGATCTTATCCAGTTTATCAATGGCTACAGTGATGCTGGTCATTTGATCAGCACCACCACATATTTCAGCAAGTGCTGTGAGAATATTCCGGCTATTGATCTTTATTTCAACTGCAACACCCAGTTTGGCAAAAACAGTAGCATAGATACTTGCCAGTTCCACTTCATTTAATAAGGAAGTGCTGCCCACTACATCCGCATCGCATTGGTAAAACTCACGGTATCGGCCACGTTGCGGTCTGTCAGCTCTCCACACCGGTTGTATTTGATAGCGTTTAAATGGAAAGCTTAACTGTCCGTGATTCATGGCTACATAACGGGCGAATGGAATAGTAAGATCATACTTTAATGCACGTTCGGTAATTCCTTTTACATTTTTGCCCTGTAGCACTTTTTCAAAGTCTTCTCTTACCTGTTTTTCTTTTTCAGAATTATCTAAGCCGTTATTCAGGATCTTGAAAATTAGCTTATCACCCTCATCACCATATTTTCCCATCAGCGTGTCAAGATTTTCCATTGCCGGTGTTTCCAATGGCTGGAATCCATATAGTTCAAATACAGACCTGATTGTATTAAAAATATAATTGCGTTTGCGGACAACATCCGGTCCGAAATCCCTGGTGCCTTGTGGTAACGATGGTTTTGCCATGAATTATTTCGTCGCTGTAAATTTTCCGCGATAATTATTTGAACTCTCTACTGAATATTTTTCTATGATGACATTGCAAACCTCGTCGATCATATCAAACACTTCATGATAACCGCTCTCCGGTCCATAATAGGGATCGGGAACATCGAGATCTTTGCCGGGATGAAGCTCATTCATCAGCAGGTCAACTTTGGATGCATCGAACTTGTTTTTGCTGATGCGTTTGATATCTTCCAGCACATCAGTTGCCAGGGCATAGATCTTGTCATATTGCTCAAAGTCATCAGCGGTAAATCTTCTTGCCCGTTGAGAACTTATATCGATGCCATTGCTTTTCGCCACTTTTTGCGACAGGTGATGAGGTGCTTCGCCGATATGGTAGCTGTTGGTGCCCGCGCTTTCTACACTCCAGTTCAATCCTGCTTCAAAAGCCTTTTGTTGCAGGATCCCCTCGGCCAAAGGACTACGACAAATATTGCCGAGGCAAACCATTAAAATTTTCATTGCGCAAAAGTAATGTAAGACGGAATAAAACCGCTTAAACCGTGAAAAAACTATCGGATAAGTTAAAACCCGTAGCTGTGTTTCACTGATTTGTGGATTTGGTTTTCAATAGCATCTAATTCTCACGGAAAAGTCAAAATGGGATGGAAGTATGTTTTAATAAGAAAGGGTTATAGGTTGATTAGAAAAGAGAATATTTATGGATATGGACAGTAAAAAATACATAATTTGCTACCCCCTGAAAAAGACAGCGAATATGTTTGAAGAATATGAAAAGCAAAAGAAGAAAGATGTTTCCATTATGCGGACCATCCGTGATTATGGAATAGGGGTGGTTGTGCTCTTTTTTGGTGCTTTTATGCTGTTGAGGGACCAGTTTAACCTGGCGATCAATGAAAGATTTAAACCGGATATATGGGATAAAGTGCTTGGGGTCATGTGCCTGTTATATGGAGCCTGGCGAATATACAGGGGATACAAGAAAAATTACTTCAAATGAGTAGTAGTAAGGATCTGGTCAGGGGCCTGGTGATTTTGTTAATTCCTATTTTAGTCGGTTGCAAATCGTATAAAAAACAGCTGGAGGAATTACCTGACACGTTTCAAAGAGGAACGATCAATGTAAGTGCAGATGAATCGTTCAGGCCGGTGATCGACGAGCTGGTGCAGGTGTATGAATCACGTTTTCCCGAGACAAAGATCAATGTGCAGTATAAACCTGAAGCAGAGTGTTTAAAAGATTTTGCAACAGATAGTATCCGGATGATCATTGCTACGAGAGGGTATAGCGAGCGGGAAAGAAATTTTATGATAGACTCATTAAGGGTGGGTCCTGAAAAACTGACGGTAGCAAGAGATGCTGTAGCTGTAATTGTTAACCCGGATTCGCCTGACTCTCTTTTTTCGATGGAAGAGATTAAGGAAATTTTAAAGGGAGGTTTTAAGAAAAATTTAATCCCGGTATTTGACGGCGTAAATGCAACCAGTACAGTACGTTTTATCATCGATTCTGTATTAAGAAATGACACACTTACGCCAAAGGCCATGGCTGCCAAGACAAGTGAAGGAGTAATTGACTTCGTAGCAAAAAACCGGCAAGCTATTGGCTTTATAGGAGTAAGTTGGATAGGCAATAAAGAAGATACGGCTCAACTTAGTTTTTTGAAAAAGGTAAAGATTGCTCACCTGGAAAGTACGGATAAGGCTGATACCTATATCCTGCCGGTACAGAACAATATTTACCTGCATCGTTACCCGATGGTCAGGGACCTGGTTTATATATTAAAAGAGAAGCACGCCGGATTGGGAAAAGCATTTGCCAATTTTATGAGCGGAGAGATCGGACAATTGATATTTAAAAGAGCTTATCTTGACCCGACGGTAAGGAATTTTATACTAAGACCAGCCCAGCTAAATGAGTAAACAAAGTAGCTATATTTACAATCCTTAAAGTGAAAAGAAAAATGAAGAAAACCGCACTCACATTCTTAATGGCCGGCATATTATCGATAGCCGGACTTAAGGCTCAAACATTGCAGGAAGGCATCAACCACTTGTATGCCGACCGGTTCAAAAGCGCCATAGGTGTTTTTGAAAAATTACTGGCCGCTAACCCCAACAATATAGAAGCAACTTACTGGTTGGGCCAGGCCTATTTTGACATGGACGAATATGCAGGCTCACGTTTAACTGCAGCCCGTCAATTGTATGAAAAAGCCTTGCAAACAAGCGCCAATGCCCCATTGATACTGGTAGGTATGGGTCATGTGGAATTAAAAGAAGGCAAGACCAATGAGGCGAGGCAGAAGTTTGAATCTGCTCTTACCGCTACAAGAGGTAAAAAAGGTGATGATCCTGTGATCCTGAATGCTATTGGCCGTGCCAACGTTGATGCCAAGCAGGGTGATCTTGCTTATGCTATCCAAAAGCTGGAAGCTGCGGCTCTCAGGGATGACAAAAACCCTGATATATTCCTGAACCTCGGTAATGCATATCGTAAAGCCAAACCAGGTGAAGGTGGTGGCGATGCCTATAAAAACTATCATAAAGCATTAGCAGTAAATCCAAACTTTTCAAGAGCCTATGTTCGTTTGGCGGCCTTATTCGAGGCACAAAAGAACTGGGAGCTGATGTTTGAGAACCTGACAAAATCTGTGGAAGTTGATCCTAAGTTTACCAAAGGATATTATGAGTTGTTCTATTATTACTGGTGGCTGAAACAGGATTATGCGCAGGCAGAGACCCAGTTAAATAAATACATAGAAAGCAAATCGCCGGAAACTGATATCCAGGACCAGTATATGTATGCCCAGCTTTGTTATGGTAAAAAAGATTATGCATGTGCTGTTACAAAAGCGCAAAGTGTTGTAGCTGCGCTTGGCGATAAGACAAAACCTAAAGTGTATCGCTTGCTGGCTTATGCCAATTATGATAAAGGAGATTATAATGAAGCGCTGAAAAACAGTAATATTTTCTTCCAGAAGAAAAATCCCGGGCAGACTTCTGCTACAAGTGATCCTGATGAAGTTATTGCGAAAGACTATAAGCTGAAAGCTGATATACTTTCCAAAACAGGAGGCACTCCTGATGAGATTCTTAATACTTATGTAACGGGTGCGGCATTAGATACAGTGCTTACTTCAAAAGCCGATTTCCTGAAACAAGGTGTGAAATATTTCAAGGATAATAAAATTTGGGATAAAGCAGCAACGCTTGCTGATATGGTATTGCAGGTAAAACCCAAGCCCACTTTGCCTGATCATTTTGATATTACCATGACAAACTATTTTGCAAAGTTCAATGATAAGTCAAGACAATCGGCTTTAAAATTGATCGATATCTATCCGAATGAAATTTATGGATACCTCTGGGCATTCAATAACAGCAGGCTTATGGATACAGTGAAGAAAGACAGTATTGCTGTGCCAGATGCATTGAAGTTGTATGACTTTACACAGAAAGACACAACTAAATTCAAAAAAGAATATATCACTGCAGTAAGCTTCCTGGCGGGTTATTATATCAATGATGCCAAGGATAAAGAAAAATCACTTGAGTTCTTTAGAAAGTGGCTGCAAATTGATAT
>DASVNY010000746.1:0-1926 GCA_036383615.1 Chitinophagaceae bacterium | reverse complement strand
AGAAAAAAGATAAATCAACCGGCGGCCCTTACACGCAACGTTATATAGGCAGCATGGTGTCAGATGTTCACCGTAACCTGATCAAGGGAGGGATTTTCATGTATCCTGGCACTACTGATAAGCCAAAAGGGAAATTGAGATTGTTGTACGAGTGCAATCCGTTTGCTTTTATTATCGAGGTGGCTGGCGGAAAGGCAACGAATGGTAAGGAGAGGATACTGGAGCTGAAACCATCCGAATTGCATCAGCGAACGCCATTCTTTGTCGGAAGCATATTAATGATGGAGGAATTGGAAACATACTTGTCTGGCGGTTCCGTCTGACAGGTATGTTGTGTAAATTGTCAGACCGGGACGGTCAGACGAAAAACATTCCGTTTAATACTGTCAGACCGGGACGGTCAGACAGATTAATGTTTTCATCGCAGTAGAGAAATGCTCAATGCTCAACGAACAATTTTCAATGTTCAATTAACTAAACGATATGATTGAACTTATCCCATACGAGAGTAAATACCATGCTGAATTCAGGCAATTGAATCTTGAATGGCTGGAAAAATATAATCTTACAGAGAGTCATGACCTCGAAGTACTCGATGATCCTGAAGGAACAGTGATCGCAAGAGGCGGCTGCATTTTTTTAGCCAGGGAAAATGATACAATTATTGGTACAGCCGGTTTATGGAAAGACAGCGACGAGGAGTATGAATTAGTAAAAATGACAGTAGCGCCGGCACAGCAGGGAAGGGGGATCAGTAAAATGTTGCTGGAAAAATGTATCGCGGCTGCAAAGGAAAGAAAAGCCCAAAAAATAATTCTATACTCCAATAGCCAGTTAAAAACGGCAATCTCGCTTTACGAAAAATATGGTTTCAGCCACATAGAAGTGAAAGATGCTCCTTTTTTAACAGCTGATGTGAAAATGGAGCTTGCACTTTAGGGTAAGCTGGTATAAAACTTGTTCATATGCTACAAATTCTGACCTATGAGCAAACAGGTTTTTTCACTTCGTAGTTTTTCAGTAGCCATCATTTTCTCTTTACTCTTTATACCTCTTTCTTCTTTTACAGATCGTGGCGGTTCGCTCACCAATGATGTGCTTTTTTATACCAACCAGTTTCGTAAGCAAAAAGGTAAGCCGGCATTGGTCATGAAGGAGAGTTTGAATACGCTTGCGAGGAAGCATAGTGAGAATATGGCGAGTGGCCGGGTATCGGTTGGGCATTCAGGATTTGAGCAGCGGCATAACCAGGTAAAAAAGATTTATAGCTCCTGTACGATGGCTGAAAATGTGGCCTGGGGTGTTTCAACAGGAAAGGACGTGGTAAAGATGTGGCAGAATTCCAGCGGCCATCGTGTCAATCTTTTAGGTAACTACAAATACATTGGCATCGGAACTGCCAGCGACAAGCGGGGACGTATCTACTACACTCAAATATTTGTTCGCTGATATTGATTGGCTGGCAATTGCTTTTCTGTAAATTGCCGTTTCATGGAACCAAATAAAATCATCTCCGTTAATAATCTTGTCAAGAATTACGGAACTTTTGCAGCCGTTAAAGGAATTTCTTTTGATGTGTATGAAGGCGAAATTTTTGGGCTGCTTGGCCCTAATGGCGCCGGCAAATCCACCACCTTAGAGATTATTGAAACGTTAAGAGAAAAAACAAGCGGCGAAGTGATCGTTGATGGGTTTGATCTGGATAAAAGTCCTAATGAGATCAAAAAGATCATCGGCGTTCAATTACAGAGCAGTGGTTATTATCCCGGTTTGAATTTATTACAGTTGATAGAGTTGTTTTGCGGTTTGTATAACAGGAATGTTGATCCATATGAGTTGCTGGATATGGTAAACCTCAGGGATAAAGCCAAGGCACAGGTGAAAAATTTAAGTGGTGGTCAAAAGCAACGTTTCTCTGTAGCTACA
>DASVNY010000745.1:0-6365 GCA_036383615.1 Chitinophagaceae bacterium | reverse complement strand
GTGTTGCCCCATATAGAAACGATGGGTCGTTTATACGCCGCTGCTATTTGCATACTATCATTTTCATTGCAAACGACCAGTTTGGCTTTACGGGTAAGATCGGCCATTTCATTCAGGCTAAATTTGCCACAGGCATTATAGATCTTTATATCGTCTGCTGAGGCTATTTCCTTTCCTGCCGCCGCATCTTCCCTACTGCCTAATAAAATAATAGGGTGATCCAGTTGCGCACAGAACTCTTTCCATTTATGCAGCGGCCATTTTTTAGTATTGTATTCTGCGCCGATGGCACAGGCAATATAGCCGGCATAATGCGAAGCAGGAATATCATTCTTCTTTGTTTCTTCACTATCGGCGATAAAATATTCGAGGCCGACCGTATCTATTTTCACATCCAATGATTCAACAGCCTTAAAATACTGCTCCACTACATGCTCCCTGGGCAACAGGTTTATTTTAAAACTGGTCAATAGTTTCTTTCTGAAGCTGTGCCGGCGAACTGAAAATGGCTTTTTATGTAAGGATCTTGCTACCAGGGCGCTTTTATCATTTGCCTGCAGGTCGATGATATGATCGTATTCTTCCGATTTCAGTTCCTCTATCATTAACTCCGGGCTATGGGCCAGCACATGAAGTTTATCAATGGAGGGGTTGAATTCCACAGCACTGCGACAGCTATCATCTGTTAAAAAATGAATTGTCGCTTCCGGGAATTGCTTTCTTAAACTACGGATAAGCGGGCTGGCCAGCACTATATCCCCAACAGGGGAAAAACGGATAAGCAGGAATTTCATAGTTGGCAGAAAATTTGTTTCTATAAAATTATAAACGGGAGTTGGATAAGAAAATTTCCCGCTTTATTTTTGGCCGTCCGTTCCCCATCCTTTTGAATCTCCGTACTCCATTTCCCTGAAGGCCATAATTACCATTGATAACTTAAAACAGGTATTATGAAGAAACTCAACGCAATGCTTCACAATGAGAAAGTACAGGGCAACTTAATTATCGGAACTATTTTCGTAATTGTTTTGGTGGTTGTGATCCTTACTTCCGGAAAGTAATCGCTTCTGTTATTGATCTTATTAATGCTTCCCGCAAGGGTAGCTAAATTTCTATCCCCTGTATTAAACAGGGGATTTTTATTTTATGGCGTTTCAATATAATCCAGGTCCTTGTGAAAAGTTTCCTCGGTAAAATAAGCCGCTACCAGGGTTATCGCCATAACAATAATACCTGTTACAATAGCGCTATTCACAATATTCCATCCCATCGACTTCTGAAACAGGTTTACAAACATGAGGTTCAGCAGCGGAAGTGATCCCCGCACCATATTGGGAATGGTCGTGGCGGCAGTAGCTCTAAGGTTGGTTCCAAATTGCTCGGCACCCATCGTTACAAAAATGGCCCAAAAACCCGTGCTGAATCCTAATGCGGCACAGGCAATATACATGGTCGTGTCATTCTTTATCAGGCCACTAAAGAAGAATATCCCTGATAAGATCGAAAATAAATAGAACAGGTATAATGCCTTTTTCCTGCTTTTGAAATATTGGCTCACCAACCCTACCAGTATATCCCCAACGGCAATAGCAGCATACGCATACATGATGGCTTTCCCAGATTCAATTTTATTGTCTCCATAAAAAGCTGTCGCAAACCGGTTACTAAGATTGACCAATACACCGATCACGAACCAGGTGGGCAACCCGATCAAAATAGCAAGAATGTATTTTTTGAAACGATGCGCATTGGTAAAGAACAGTAAGATATTTCCTCTTTGAACATTTTGCTGTTTGGTGGTATTGAACATCCCGCTCTCAGCAACCCTGATCCGCAAAAACAAAAGTATGATACCAAGCCCCCCTCCTATTTTATAACATAACCTCCAGTCATTCGTGGTCTTAAAAGTGAAATATGCCGCTACGGCTCCAAATAAACCAATACCGGCAACCAGTGATGTGCCAACCCCCCTTTTGTTTTTAGGTAATAACTCACTCACTAATGTAATGCCTGCGCCTAATTCACCGGCCAGGCCAATCCCTGCAAAAAATCTTGCGTACGCATATTGATCAACAGTTTGTACAAAGCCTGTAATAAAATTGGCAACGGAATATAAAATGATGGAACCAAATAATACAGAGAGCCTTCCCTTTTTATCACCCATGATGCCCCAGCCAATTCCACCGATGAGCAAACCCACCATTTGCCAGTTAATGATCTGGGTACTTGCAACGATCACTTCTTTTGAGTCCTTCAAATTAACTCCAAGCGCCTCAAGACTGGGTTCTCTCACAATCGTAAAAAGCAAGAGATCGTAGATGTCAACAAAATAACCAAGTGCAGCAACGATTACGGCAATGTTGAAAATGGAGCTGGGTTTTGATTGGTTCATAGTCAATCAGGAATTTGCATTCGTATCAGTAGGTGGTGGTATGATCGGTTTTTTAGCAAAGAACAATTTATACAATACCGGCAAAGTTGTTATTACTATTATTCCGATCGTGATCGCTTCGATATGATCCTTCAAACTGAAGTCCCATCTTCTTTGCACCCATGCTTCCAGAAAGTAACCTCCCATCATCATGGAAGCTACCCAGCAAACGCTTCCTATAATATTATAAAACATAAAAGCAGGTCTTTCCATTTTCACCACACCCGCTACTATTGGCGCAAATGTGCGGATGATAGGAAGGAACTTGGCGAGAAAGATGGTCGCTTTACCATAACGATGATAAAAGTCCGTGGCCCGCACCAAATGTTTTCGTTTGAATAACCAGGTTTCCTTTCTTTCATATAGCAAAGGACCCGCTTTGCGACCAAACCAATAACCTACCATATTGCCAAGAATGGATGCAACCATCACCATCATCATGATAACGCTCCAGTGAACGCCGAAAAATTCATTGGCGAGATCATCCACATAAATGCCCGCAGCAAATAATAAAGAATCGCCAGGGAAAAGAAAGCCGACAAATAATCCTGTTTCTGCAAAGACCACTAATAATAAAATATATAGCCCTCCATACTTAATGATCCACTCGATGAATCGCTGTATGAACCCTGTGCCCTCCAACAAATAAAAATGAAACAAACTTTCCATAATTTTTACCTACTTTTTTATTCTACTATTGCATCTGCCTGCTTTTCATTAAAAGCTAATGCTTTTGTATCATCAAATTCTCCTTCCCAACGGGCGATCACACAACTCGCCAATGTATTACCTATTACATTGACCGATGTGCGGGCCATGTCCATTATCTCATCAATACCAAAGATGGCCGCAATTGGCCAAAGTGGTAAATGAAATTGTTCTGCAGTTGCGATTAATATCACTAATGATGCTCTTGGCACAGCCGCCACCCCTTTACTCGTTAGCATTAATATAAGACACATGGTAATCTGCGCACCGATGCTCATATGAATATCTGCCGCCTGTGCCACAAATACCGAAGCTAATGACAGGTATAAAGTCGTTCCATCAAGATTAAACGTATAACCGGTTGGGATAACAAATGAAACTATTTTGCGGGGAACACCAAACTTTTCCATGTTTTCCATTGCCTTTGGCAAGGCAGAATCTGAACTTGTTGTAGCAAATGCAATAGAAACAGGTTCCCTGATTGCCTGGATGAATTTTTTGATCGGCAATTTGATGAACATGGCGATAGGCAACAACACTCCAAACAAAAAAACGATCAAAGCAGCATATAGAGTGATGACAAGTTTAAAGAGATTCTCCAATATGCCAATACCAAGATGTCCAACTGTAACAGCCATGGCTGCACCAATACCTATTGGGGCAAAATACATAATGATATTAGTGAACTTGAACATGGCTTCCGAAAGACTTTCACAGGCACGGAGCATGGGTCTTTTCTTATCTTCTTTCAGCATCGCCAATCCAATAGCAAAAAGAACGGAGAAAACGACAATTTGCAAAACCTTGCCATCATAAATTGCTTTGATAAAATTGGCAGGAAAAACATCGACAATATGCTGATCCCATGTCAACGGTTTTGTTTCCGGTAATTTTTCTAATACCTCAGGTTGAAGTATTCCAACACCTGCCTGGGAAACATTTATTGCTACTAGGCCAATAATAAGTGCAACAGTAGTTACTATTTCAAAATATAATAAGGACTTCCAGCCAAGACGTCCAACCTGTTTTAAGTTTGAATGACCGGCGATACCAACCACCAATGTAGAGAATAGCAAAGGAGCAACTATCGTCTTAACAAGATTTAAGAATATCTGCCGGAGAAATGCAAGATGTTGTGAAAATTCTCTGAATTCATAGCCTATCAGCACACCTAATACCATTGAAACCATGATCCATGCAGTAAGCGACTTCTTGAACCAGGCGTATAAACACAAACTGGCAATAAATACCCACCTGCTTGCTGATAAGACTTCAGGCATATTAATAATACCATTCCACTCTAAAACATGAAGTATGGCAGTTAGTGTAAAAACGAGCAGTGCAATGCGTCCGGCCTTATGGGTATTCATATAAACAGTAAAGTTTCAAAACTAAAGGTTTACGGTCAATCGGGAAAATCTGTTACAAACAAGTAATGTTCTGGTTTGAAAATCTTTCCTGGGGATTATACCTGTTCAAAGATTTTATCTGCGTAATCCGCGATCAAATCAGCGAAAATCTGCGGGAAATTCAAAGAGAGACAAGACCTGTAAATAGCACCGTTGATAATTCTTTTACAACCCTTTTACCGGAAAGCTGTATTTTCCCACCTATTTAAAAGCTGTCCACCTAAACTAACACTATGCAGCAACCACAAACAGGTTTTAAACCAACCCTTGGTTTATTTGACGGAACAATGATCGTTGCCGGCTCCATGATCGGGTCTGGTATTTTTATTGTCAGCGCCGATATCACCCGCAACGTGGGCAGTGCCGGCTGGCTCATCGCCGTTTGGCTCATCACGGGGTTCATGACATTAACAGCCGCTTTGAGCTATGGCGAATTGAGCGGCATGTTTCCCAAAGCCGGTGGCCAATATGTTTATTTAAAAGAAGCCTACAATCCATTGATAGGCTTTTTATATGGATGGAGTTTTTTCGCGGTCATTCAAACGGCTACCATCGCGGCAGTAGGTGTGGCATTTTCAAAATTTCTCGCCTATCTCGTCCCTGAACTGGGTAACAATTATTTTTTATTTGATGCGGGCATCATAAAAGTTTATTCGGGACAACTTGTTTCGATCGCCATTATCTGCATTCTCACTTATGTAAACTCCAAGGGAGTTAAAGAAGGGAAATTTATCCAAACACTTTTTACCTCCGCAAAACTACTGGCGCTTTTTGGCCTTATTCTTTTTGGTTTTATCCTCGTAAAAGAAAGCTATTGGGGAGCAAACTGGGAAACAGGCTTTACAGCGCAGAAATATGATAGCGGAACAAGCACCTGGATTGGTATAGGCGGATCAGCCCTGCTCGGTGGCATAGCGGCTGCCATGGTTGGATCTATTTTCAGCAGCGATGCCTGGAACAACGTGACCTTCATCGCAGGGGAAATGAAAAACCCCAAGCGAAATATCGGGATGAGTTTGTTTCTCGGCACATTCATCGTTACCATTATCTATGTATGCACCAACCTGATGTACTTAAATGTGCTGCCGCTTGAAAAGATCGCATTTGCAACCGATGATCGACCTGCGGTAGAAGCCTCGCATGCGATATTTGGAAACAGCGGCACCTATGTTATCGCATTACTGATCATGATCTCAACCTTTGGTTGTAATAATGGATTGATATTAGCCGGTGCAAGGGTTTATTACACGATGGCCAAAGACGGACTCTTCTTTAAAAGTGTAGGCACATTGAATAAAAACTCGGTGCCACAAGTTGCCTTGTGGATACAATGTATTGCCGCAAGCATCTGGAGCCTGAGTGGTAAATATGGCGACCTGTTAGATATGATCTCCTTTGTGGTAGTATTATTCTATATGCTTACCATCATCGGCATATTCATCCTGCGCAAAAAAATGCCTGATGCGGAAAGGCCATACAAAGCATTTGGTTATCCTGTATTGCCGATCTTATATATACTGATGGGTTTGGCGTTCTGTATCCTTTTGATCATTTATAAACCACAGTTCACCTGGCCTGGATTGATCATTGTGCTGATAGGCGTACCATTATATTATATTGCTATTGCCACAAATAAAAACAAGGAGGCTGCTTAAAAATCAAAATCCGGAGTTTTGGCTTCAATACTTATCTTAGTCAATTATTTAAAAACCAACATATGAGTTTATTTGTCAAGAAACCTCTCAACCAACTACTGGCTGAAGCCTCTGACAGCGAAAAAGGATTAAAGAAAACCCTCGGCCCCTGGTCATTGATCG
>DASVNY010000744.1:0-8211 GCA_036383615.1 Chitinophagaceae bacterium | reverse complement strand
CTTGTTTATCTTCGAGAACATTTCGTTTTAAGACTTCATAGTTACCCAATGTGGTCCATAGCGGGTTGAAGTTATTTTCCTTTCGAACAAGGTCAAACACCTGTAAAAGGATACTATACAGCCTCACTCCCAAATACTGGTGATTGTTTTTGCAACGTTTCAAATTTGTTTGCAATTCGGAGCGCATCAACCCTGCCATTTCAGGAGAGGTTTCTAAACCGGTGAAAGAGTCTGCTATATCCATGGCTTTTTCCAATCCGGCATCGGTATCTCCTTCAATTCCCCCGATAAACCGTTTTATCAGCAGCATTGCTTTCTCTTGTGATAAACTGCTAAGAAAATCGACTAATACATTGTAGTTAGCAGCAAGCCGCATAAATGTTCTGAAATTATCATACTGAACAAGTTCGAATAAAGAATCTGCCGGTTGTGTTTTATAATTTTCCATCAATCGTTTATACAAACCGAGATAACTCGACGTGTATAGCTCCTCTCCTGCACTGGTGATAATATAATAGATATCCTCGGGTCTTAATCCTTTAACCGAAGCAAAACGGGTAGCCTCTGCGGCATCATGCAGATCGTTTACCTGGTTCACATAAAAAGCAATGGATTTTTCTTTGATCCCGCGACGCAAGAGGTTTAAAAATATAGACGAAGAATCTTTCGATGCTTTAGTTTCCTTTATTGTATTGACCAGGAGCTGAAAATATTTTGTGACATCCATCCTTGTTTGAAGGATATCTTCCGTACTCAGCTTTTTTTCTGTGATCTGTATAACAAAAGGCAAAAGCTCTGAAGCCTGTTTATGTTCCGAAAGAAGAAAGTATTGTTTGAGGTAAGGGTTTTGGCCTTCCATGATATTACTCTGCAGTCCCGATCTATGGTTGACATAAGCTGCAAACCTTGCCGGGTCGTAGGTAGCTGCCAGCAGCACAAGTGAATCGGCAAAGCGAAACTGTGGTTTGGTTTCGAGAAACTGCATGATAAACTGGGGTTGTGAAGCCACCCGCTTATACACTGCCATATCATCCAATAACTGGTATTCTTTATAATTACTAAAAGCGGCTGCCAGTACCTGGCTTTGACGCGGACCCACCGCAGCAACCAATTGTGTAAAAGGGCGATGGTATAGTATAACCTGCAATACATTTTTGTAGGCTATCAATGCGCCGCTGACATCATATACTTCGTTCCGCTCTTTAGTTATCCGTTGATTAAGCTCTTTCACGAGGAACAACAGGCTTTGTGAAGCTTTTTCTTTTTCTAACGCCGTTAATGCCCGGTCGCCTGTTATAGAAGAGTAGATATTATTTATTTCAGATTCGGCAAAACGGGATAAAGGATAGGTGATAACAGAATCAATAGCGCTTTGTTTAATATTCCTGCTGAGCATAGCCTGCTCTTCTTTCAATGGCTTGAGTATAGTGGTTGATTTCTGCGCTACTGCTGCGAACGATGAAAGCAATAAGAATAGAATAAGACCCTTTAATAAAGCCGGTCCCCTTTCAATAGCATTATTCAGCATTGGTAGATCATTTATCCGCAAGTAGCTTTAAAACTGTGCCAGCTTTTGCACATCAGCCAAACTATTGCATGTAGAATTATTTACCTGCTATTTTTTTCTAACTGTTTGATTTTTTAAAGAATGATAGCGGGGATTTTTTTTCTCATTGTTTTTTGATCACCGTTTAATATGAATAATCTGGAGTAAAAAAATTTCATTGGTATAGATTTTGGAATTCGCATCTGTGATAAAGAAATCATAAAATGATTATAGGGCATTTATTAATTCTAAAACTTACTTTATGAAAAAAGTATTTTTATTTGTTCTGTCGTGCATCATGATCACAAGCACATACTCGCAGAACAACGTTAACATCGTAAAGGAACACTATACGGTTTCTGGTGGTTTACTGGGTGCTGTCAACTTCAGCAAATTCCGCCTCACCAATAATAATCCCACAGATATCGAGTATGAAAGAAAGCCGGGATGGTCCGCTGGTGGTTGGTTGAATTTTCCTATTGGCACCGGATTCTCTATCGAACCCCAGTTGATGTATAGTATGTACACTTACAAAACAAATAGCGCTACCCCGTTATTATTGAATGATGGTAAGATCAGGTATATATCTGTACCAGTAGCGTTGAAGTTCCATCTCGGTGATAAGTTTGCGATCACTGCGGGTCCACAGGTTGATTTTATTACTTCTGTAGATGATGAAAGACAAATCGCGGAAAAAGAAAGTTTCAGTAAGACCAGCTTTTCAGCATTTGGAGGTGTGGAGCTGTTCCCTCGTTCAAGGCTGACCATCTTCGGTCGCTATATTCATGGATTCAGCAATATGGATGACGTAGGCGAAGCTGGCGCGATGGAATACAAAAATTCCAATATCCAGGCAGGTTTAAAACTAAGATTGTTTGGTAAAAAAGTTGCTGCCGATTCTGATGGTGATGGCATCCCTGATCCAAAAGATAAATGCCCGAATGTATTTGGCTATGAAAGATATGAAGGTTGCCCAATTCCTGATACGGATGGTGATGGCATCAATGATGAAGAAGATAAATGTCCAACCCAGGCAGGCACACTTAAATATAATGGTTGTCCTATCCCCGACTCTGATGGAGATGGTATCAACGATGAAGAAGATAAATGTCCTAACCAGGCCGGTATAGCAAAATACCAGGGTTGTCCTATTCCTGATACAGATGGGGATGGTATCAATGATGAGGAAGATAAATGTCCTAACCAGGCAGGTCCTGCCAGCAGGAACGGTTGTCCTGTTACAGACAGGGATAATGATGGTATCAGTGATGAAGATGATAAATGTCCTGATGTTCCGGGAACAGCGGCAAATAATGGTTGTCCTGAAATACCAGCTAATGTAAGTAAGACATTGGGAGTTTCAGCACAGAGCATTTCATTTGGCACCGGCACATCCAATACAAAACTGACAACTAAATCAAATGCTTCACTTGACCAGGTGGTAAGAATAATGAATGAAAACCCAACACTGCGGATAAGAGTAGAGGCTCATACAGACAATGCAGGAGATGATAGTAAGAATATGAAGTTAAGTGAGGACCGCGCTGCAGCAGTTAAGGCTTATTTAGTTAATAAAGGAATAAGTGAAGATCGCATCGAAAGCCAGGGATTTGGAGAAACAACGCCGATAGCCGATAATAACACAGCTGCCGGGCGTACCAAGAATCGCAGGGTAGAAATAAAGATCATTTATTAAATAATTGGTGCGTAGGGAGAAGAGTTTGCTCTATAATTTGGGGCAATGTCCGGTAGAATTAAAAAGGAGACTGAGATTTCAGTCTCCTTTTCTATGCTGATTATTTCTTCAATGCTTCTCTCACTTTCGGAGCTATTTTAGTTCCGAAGATATCGATTGATTTCATAAGTGATGCATGAGAGGGGCCACCAACATCCATATGCGCGGAAAAGCGTGTGAGACCAAACAGTTCCTGCATGTATAAGATCTTATCGATCGCCTCGGCGGCATCACCAATGATCAAATGACCCTTTTTGCTTCGGCCAATCTCATATTGTTGTGGTTGATAGGGCGGCCATCCACGGGAAGCTCCCACCCTGTTCATTTGTTCTGAATAAACCGGGTAATATTCATCAGCTGTTTTTTGCGCATCTTCTCCAAATAAAGCATGCATATGCACTCCCACCTGGAATTTTTTCATATCATGACCAAAATGCTGGTAAGCTTCCTTATAATAATCAAACAATGGTTTGAACTGAACCGGGTTTCCTCCAATAATGGCAAAGATCACAGGCAAACCATGTTTGGCGGCTCTTAATACAGATTCAGGTGTGCCACCTACCGCTACCCATATAGGAAGTTCATCATTCAATGCACGTGGCAATACTTCCTGTTTATTTAATGCTGCCCTGAATTTTCCTTTCCAGGTAATGGGATTTTGTTTGTTTATCGCCAACAACAGTTCAAGCTTTTCTTCAAACAGGTCGTCATAATCTTTGAGGTCATAACCAAAGAGCGGAAATGATTCGATAAAACTACCACGGCCTGCCATCAGTTCTGCTCTTCCATTAGAAATAAGATCGATGGTCGCGAAACTTTGATAGAGTTTCACCGGGTCAGCTGAGCTTAATACAGAAACAGCGCTGCCCAGTTTGATCTTCTTTGTTACTGTTGAAGCGGCTGCTAAAATGATCTCGGGCACTGATACCGCATAGTCAGGACGATGATGTTCGCCAATGCCATAAAAATCGAGACCCACTTCATCCATTAGTTTGATCTCTTCGATCAGTTCCTGCAATCGCTGCCCCGCTGATTGAGGCTTGCCATTTTTATCATAATGATTATCGCCAAACATACCTACGCCAAGTTCCATATAAATTGATTTGTCGGCGAAGTTACGATGACCCTGGCAACATTTTTTTGTATCGCAATGGACGCAATGAACCGCAGAGGTTGCAAAGAATCTTGAGCTTTGCGATACCTTATTACTTAGAAGGCAATATTCTTGCAGAAGAAGAATCGCGTGAGATCCTGATCGAGTCGAATAACCTTAGTATAGCGGAGTCTGTTATTTTGTATTTATTATCATACTGCACAGGCGGGATATACCGGTAATTATTACTATTGCTACTATCACATCCATCTGAGCCAAATGCACGGAAAAGCATAAAGACAACCCAGCCTATCCAGAAAATATTCCGCCAGCTTATTGAACCTCCATCGCCGGAAGAACCGGTATAGACAGCGTGATTGGAAACAATGATCTTTCTTAAACTTTCAGGTGTTTCATGTAATGATATCAATTGTTCGCTCACTTTGGCGCAATCTTTCCGATGTGTTTTCTGAACGGCTACACCAATATTGATCAATAAAGTGATGATGTCATTTTTGGTCTCATAAAATTCATGTGGCAGGTTATTAAAGAAAAGATGCCAGTCCTTTTCTATCCATTGTGCGATCTTGGGTCGCATGATGGCATAGTTTTCTTTATTCACATTGCGCAACAAGCGCATGTTCTCTTCAAGATAAATGCGAATAGGGCGAAAAGCTTCTTCTCTTTCACCGGCCTGTAAAAAATCTTCGTAAGCCAGCAGGCTTCCCATTGATTCTAACCTGTATTCTGTCAAAAAGGTCCTCGATAAATAATTGAAGGGCCCGGCAAAGTAGGGAGAAAAGAATTCATCAAAGGCAGGGTTGCTCCAGAATGGTTTGAACTCAGCACCAATGGTTGGCAGGCTGATGACATTATTCTCTAACAGCTGTAATATCTGCTTGCTGTTCCATATCTGTTTATGAAAAACCAGGCGATTGGAAAAATCCGGTCGCTCTATTTCTTCAAACACATCATGACGGGTGTAGCTATGTCCATCCACTTCAATAAAACCACCCTGTGCAATACTGAACTCGGCCTGCAATTGTTTTTTGACCCTGGCTAAATTAAAATCTTCACCGGTGGATATGCCACAGTGATCAAAAAGACGGATGATCGATATGTATTGTTTATTAGCCAATGCCTGTTCCCGTGAACTCTTTGTTGAAGTTGCTGTCTGTGTTGATCATCAGGTTTGTGAGGCTGAAAACCTGTGACCTGAATTCTGCATATTTTTCTTTTTCCAATGAAGCATCGGCCATTTTGATCAACGACCGGGCAGCGGTATAATCTTTATAATATTCTTTTGGCAGGTCTTTCCATAGCACATAACGGCTGATAAGAAAACTGGTGGTATTGCAGAGCGCATTCCAGTGAAGATCGTTCAGCTGTTTCAGCTTATTCTCGACAAAAGAAACGTTCTTGGAGCGTATAAAAGATTCCTCACTCTGTTCGATCTTCAGGAATATTTTGCGCATCTCTTCTTTTTCAAAATCCGTAGAGTTGATCGCTTCCAAAACCCGTTCTTTTGTTTCAAGATATTCTTCAATGAGCATCGATATCCTTTCATTACCCCCTAATTTGTCCGATTCCTGCGATACTCTCATTATCTTCTCGGCAATAATGTATTTCTCGTCGGATTTATCTCCATCTTTTAATTTGAATAATCTTTCCCTGACCGATTGAAGATCTTCGAGCAAAGCATTCGCTTTTATTTCCCAGATATCATTGTCATTATACTGGAACTGGCGGATAGTTGATGTCAATTCGTTTTCGAGCTGACTATACTGATCCCTTAAACGATCAAGGTTGATCTGTTTTTCAGAAACAGAAAATACATTCTTGAATTCCTGCTGCGTCATCACAAGGAAAACAGAAGTATGTAACACTCTTGAATCAGTGATATGCAATTGTATCTCGATGTCTGAACCTTTAACGAGATCAGTCTTAAGATCTTTTCCGGAAATGGTGATACAACCTATCGTGAGATTGGAAGAAGGTCTTGCGCTTTTATCTCCTTCCAGTATGTTGATGATGACCGAATCCTTTGTTCCCTTTTTGATAGTTTTTGATATTTCACGGTACAAGGTTCTTTTTTGCGGAAGCAATGAATTGCGTTCAAATATCGCCTCGAGCCTGGTGGTCTTATTCTCCACATCATCTACTTCAATAGAGATATCATGTGGCAGTGGCTGACCTCCCACCGTGTATTTTCCCTGGGTGATGCTAACCTGGCGGGCAAGACTTTTTATCTCTTCATGATTATTGTTGTAAACATATAAATTGAAGAGATTGGTGATCGAAGGAAGCAATGGTAAAAACTCGGTCTTTTTCGCTTTCAATGCAATGAAACCTGTATCAAAGCCTCCATCGCTGCGAATGATGCGAAAGAATTTATCTTCATAAGCCCCTTCACAAAAAAGCAAGAGCACCTCTTCTTTATCACGGCTTGATTTGTTATAGGAAGTATTGATGATCAGTTCAGGTTCCGCCAGGTCAACTGTTGAAAGTATTTCGGCCCCTGCTTCTTCACCCGCAGTATCTTCTTCTGTTGTTGAGGCTTCGTAATATTTGTTGGCCGCATAATATGCAGCACCTGCGGCAATAGAGGTGGTGGGATCGGAAGAGTAGTTTAACGGGATGCCGGTTTGCAATGCCAATTGTTCCCTCACTTGTGGCACAAAAGTGCTGCCACCTACCAATACGATCTGGTTGATGTCTTTCGCGGAGAGGCGATTATTCTCCAGCACCTTTTTTAGAAGATTAATGGTATCGTTGATGATGGGCTGAAATATCTCGTCTGTCTTTTCTCTTGTAACCGGGATGGAGAAATCATATTTCTTGCCATTCAGTTCAGCCGTGAATTCGATCAAAACGGATGGCGCATAGGAAAGTTCTTTCTTGGCTTCTTCGGCATAATACATGATCTCGTAGAACAACTTTTCATACTTGCCGTATTTTACCCGCAACTCCTGTTCAAAATTTTCAATACCCGTTTGGCTGGCGATCTCCGGCACAATGATCTTTTCAATGATAGCAAAATCAAGATCGGCGCCACCCAAAAAGTTATTGCCTTCATGATCCACCACTTTTAATTCCTGTTCGGTTGAATGAACCAGGGCCGCATCAAATGTTCCTCCGCCAAAATCATATACTAACCAGTAGCCATCTTTTTTTACTTCGCCCGATGCTTCATTAAAGAATGCAAGACTTGCCGCGATGGGTTCCTGGAGCAGGAAAATGGTTTTAAATCCCGCTTCCTCTCCTGCTTTTAAGGTGGCATTGCTTTGCATCGTATCAAAAGAAGCAGGTATCGTGATCACACAGGCTTCGGGTACTTCACCACTGTGTACAAAATTCTTCAGTTCTTTTAATACCAATGCTGATAGTTGAACGGGTGTTACATTATCGTCAATGTTCACCACATAATATTTTTCATCCGTACCCATTTTGCGTTTGAAATTGCCAAACACATTCACGGGGTCTTTTGTAAGGTATTCTCTTGCCTTATCACCCACTAATATCCTGTCGGGGCGATAGGCCACTACTGAAGCCAAGGTTTCTTTTTGTCCAACGGGGTTTTTGAACACCTGCACCTTGCTGCCTTCATATTTTGCAATGAGCGAGTTGGTGGTGCCCAGGTCAATTCCAAAATTCACAGGTTTCATCATAAGCTTAATTATTCTCGGCAATTACCACTGCTTTTTGCAGAAGCTGCACGGCGCCTTCTTTTTGCTGGTAAATGATGGGTTTGATGGTTCGTGTTATTTTCATTTTTGAACTGATACGGCCGCTGATACTGGCCTCGCAATCCGTTCTTGTATCGGTATATGCTTCACC
>DASVNY010000743.1:0-3598 GCA_036383615.1 Chitinophagaceae bacterium | reverse complement strand
CAGCAAATGGAAAATATCCAAAACAGAAAACTGGATCAGCATCCGCTCGCAGTCGCAACGGCCGATCGTACTGTATGCCAACCGGCCACTCGATAGTAAACAGGAGCTGGATATAAAAGCGCAGGATGCATTGATAGATTTTCTACAGCAACAGGGCCATGAACCTGCCGTGCTCATTCATCGTGGTCATAGTTATCACCTCGATAAAACAATCAGGCGGTTAAAGCCTTCCGTAAAACTCGCCATACTCGGCTCATGTGGTAGTTATAATAACGCGATAAGTATTGCTACCATCAATCCTGACGTGCAGATCATCGGCTCAAAGAAAATGGGAACTAAATCAATCAATGATCCCATCATTGATGTGATCAACCAGGCCTTATACAATAATGATGATCTTGCCTGGCCGTTGATATGGGAAAAACTGGCTACCCGTTTCAGTAAGGATGAAGCTACGTTGACACTTTTTAATGAATACATTCCGCCAAGCAAGAACGTGAGTTTGTTCGTGCTGAAACTATTCAACTATTACAGTAAAGTTGTCTGACCCTTATTTTTTACTGATGCGATAAAGATTACCATTATCTGTTATGGCGTATAGCATTCCATTATGATAACCTACATCCCTGAATCGTTCATTTTTATCGGAGAGTAATCTTTCTTCACCAACTACTTTATTATTCTCGATAACAAGTCTTGCAATGTGCTGGCTGCTTAATCCGCCAATAAAAAGATTGTTTTTCCATTCAGGAATAGCATTGCCCTTATAAAAGGCCATTCCGCTTGGCGATAAAACGGGATCCCAGTAATATACTGGTTGCTCCATCCCGCTTTTTTGTTGAATGCCATCACCAACTTCACCACCGCCATATTCTATGCCATAGGTAATAGTTGGCCAACCATAATTTTTTCCGGCTTTGATAAGATTTACCTCATCACCGCCACGGGGTCCAAACTCAGCTTCCCATAATTCACCTGTTCCAGGGTGTATATCCAACCCCTGTGCATTACGAATACCATAAGCATATATTTCAGGCATAGCATCTTTTTGACTGATGAATGGATTGCCAGGCGCGGGTTTTCCCTCCTTTGTAATTTTAAATATTTTGCCCAACCCTGAATTAAGCCATTGTGCCTGTTTGCGTCCTTCCAGTATAGATCGTTCGCCAGTGCTAACAAATAAATTACCTTCTTTATCAAATACCAATCGTGATCCAAGATGCAATGAACTGTTTAATGTAGGGTTGGCCCTGAAAATAACAACGGGGTTTTGAATTTGCGATGAATTATCATTCAATTGCCCTTTGGCCACAGCTAATAAATTTCCACTACCGCTTTTTTCCGCATATGACCAATAGATGGTTTTATTTGTTTCAAAAGCAGGATCAGGAACCACATCAAGCAGACCAACCTGTCCCTGGTTTACAACAGCAGGAAAACCCGTTATCTTTTTTATCAGTGTTCCATTAGCATCATGCAATTGCATGTAGCCCGATTTATCGGTAATAAGCAGTCGTCCATCCGGAAGTGGCACAACGGCCCAGGGTCTTTCAAGACCGCCGCTGATCTTTTCGACTTTGTAAACTGTTCTTGTTTTGACAGCAGCTATTCTCGTTTGTCCTTTAAAAGCAGGCTTATAATCGCTATTAGGGTTTTTAGTCTCTACCGGCGGAAGATTGGTTGTATCACTATCTGATGTATTGCTTACTGTATTTGATGCCTTTTTATTATCGCAACCATACATCCAAACGGAAAGAGACAATCCAAAAACGCTTAAAAGAAGTTTTATCATGCTAACGGGTTTATATTGCTAAAATTAATAAGTCTTATGTTGTAATCATTCAAATTACACGAATGGTCACTTATTCTTTTTTTTCGGTTGTTTTTGAAGGGCCCGCTGAATTTGTTTGATGAGACTTTGCACCCTTTGCTCATGTTTGCCCAGGATATTTTTTGTCGTGGAGGCGGTAGTGTCAAAATAATCGTTTGCTTTTTGCAAATGAAAATTAAACCGGCCGGCATCCTCGTCCAGCCTTTTCAATAACTCCCAGAATGTTTCTTTCTTCTTCATCCCTTCAGCAGCTTATCAAATTTCAAGCCGTTGTAAAAAAGGGTGGGGAATTAAAGCTACACGGGAAAAGCTGTGATGGTTTGGTTTTTGAAAAATAAACTATGAGATACACTAATCCTAAAATATGAAAACATGAAACAGCTCTTTTTAAAATTCAGCATTATAGTAGCCGTCATAATGGCCTTTGGATTCACGGGAAAAAACACAATCAATTCAAACAAAATAATTGCCTGTTATATTATTGAATTGGACGGTAGCAATGAAGTGCCACAGGTGAATACTGGTGCAAGAGGTATTGCCATTATCCGTGTAACGGCCGAACGGCAATTGCTTACCAAGGTAGTGGCTCACCGGCTCGATGCAAGTAAGGATGGTGCATTAACAGCAGCATATATACATGCAGGTGCTGCCGGTAGTAATGGACCCGTATTAGTCACAATGGCTGCAGGATCGGGAGACTTTGACCAGGATATGGCGCAGTGGTTAACAGCAAATCAATACCAGGCATTGTTGAACGACCCGATCTATGTAAATGTTTATAGTACCGCTAACCCTTCAGGATTGATCAGGGGGCAAATGAGATAATTCTAAACAATTAATTATTTAATAATAATCCTTATGAAAAAGAAAGAAAATCCTGTAATTAAAAAAGAAGATATTGCCCGGCATCCCGATAAAAAAATTGACCAGGACTTTGAAGGATACCCGCATGGCCCGGCAACAGACAAGACCATTAAGCCCCGAACACAGGAGGAAAAAGAAACGGCGGATGTTTACAATAAAGATGGTGAAAAGAGGATCTACAGAAAGAATGGAATAGATGAACAGGATTCTGATGGGTCAGCGAATGCTTTCGAAGGAAAATAGATTTTAAATCTTCCCGCGGATAGCGTTAAATGATCTGCGATCAAATCTGCGAAGATCTTCGGGAAAAACAAAGGAAGTAGTCAGCAGAGAGGTATGTGAAAACTCAAATTTTCAAGCTGATTTGCTAACTTGTATGAATGCAGCAGGACTCACAGCAGAAAACAAGCCGTCTTCAGCGGGTAAGAAAGAACCTGAAACATGCAATGTCATTAGCATGGGCCGCTTCTCCAAAATTGCTTATCCGGTTTTCATTGCTGGGTATGTTCAATGCGATCATGCCACCGGTATCCGTTTATCTTGGCGCTCTTCTCGTAAATAAAATAGCCGAAGCAAAAACCCATATGCTCACCTTTAACGATGTGCTGCCTATCGTAATTGGTTTATGGATCACTTTTATCGTACAAAGAGCTGTTGGATCTTACATGGGATACGGAAGAAACCTGTATGTGCGCCGCGTGGAACTGGAGGCAGAACGACGATTGCTGACCAAAGCATCAAAGGTTGATCTTGGACATTTTGATAATTCCGACTGGCATGATCGTTTGGCCCGTGCAAAAAGAGATGTGAACTGGCGCCCCGGCGATCTTACCTGGTCCATACTTGGTTTATCAGGAAATATTGTAACCATTGTGTTGATGTCCGGTTTGCTTGCAAGTCTTC
>DASVNY010000742.1:0-2896 GCA_036383615.1 Chitinophagaceae bacterium | reverse complement strand
CGTACAGGTGTCTATAACAAAAGCGCATTGATGAATGTATCGACAGAACACCTCGACCGGTACTTTATTAAAACCGATGGGCATTACCAGATCATAAAACCTATCCGTGATGTTTGCATCTTTGCTACACATAATTTATTAAAGGACCCGCCATTTAGCCGTATGGACCTGATCAGTTGCCAGAATGTGCTGATCTATATCGAAACCAATCCACAGAAAAAGATACTGCAGGCTTTTCATTATTCATTAAAACCAACCGGCTACCTGCTACTCGGAAAATCAGAGACAATTGGAAATTCGACAGAATTATTCAGTCATATAGATAAGGACTCAAAGATCTATGCAAGAAAAGATACCCCGCCCGGGAATAATATTTTCGACTTCTCGCTGCGTCCTTCTTATTCTGTTTTGCCTACCGAAGAAAAATATACCACGGAAGCACTGAATGAAGTGGATATTGAAAAAGAAACGGACAGGCTATTGCTTTCGCGGTATGTGCCCGCAAGTGTTTTAGTAAATAAGGACCTCCAGATACTTCGCTTCCATGGCGCCACTTCCAACTACCTGCAACCATCATCCGGCCGGGCCACACTGAATCTTTTAAAAATGGTAAAGGATGAATTGGTCTTTGAATTAAAAGGGTTGATAAGCCGGGCCAGGAAGGAAACGATACCGGTAAAAAAGGAAGGTGTATTGCTTTCGCAGAATGGAACGGAAAGAGAGATCGTTGTGGAAGTTGTGCCGGTGAAAACGCAGGTAAAGGATTTTTATTACCTGGTGATGTTCAGGGATGGAAATACATATCATACGGTCCCGGAAAAATCACCACGGAACAAAACAAAGGATTCAAAAGATGAACGGATCATCAAGCTGGAGCAACAACTAAGTGAAGCAAGAGAGTACATGAAAACGATGAGCGAAGAGTTTGAGGCCACCCGTGAAGAATTGCAAAGCGCCAATGAAGAAGTGCTGTCGTCCAATGAAGAGCTGCAAAGCATCAATGAAGAACTGGAAACAAGTAAAGAAGAACTACAGAGCACCAATGAGGAATTGATAACGATCAATGAGGAACTGCAGCAGCGTAATAATGATCTGAAAGAGCTCAGTGATTTTTCAAAAGCCATTGTGGAAACGATCAATGAACCCATCCTTGTGTTGACGGCAGATATGAGGGTCAGGATGGCGAACAAAGCTTTCTATACCCTTTTCAAAACAAATATTGATCGCACGGAAGGGCATTACTTCTTTGAAATGGAAGGCAGTCAATGGAATATCGCCGACCTGAAAAGGAAACTGGGAGAGATCGTGCAAAAAGATAAAAGCTTCCAGAATGTTGAGGTTACAAAAGTTTTTCCCGGCGTGGGAGAAAAAACACTGTTGATCAATGCCAGGAGATTGGAACAGGAAGATAATAAGAAGACCAGGATACTGGTCGTTATCCAGGATATGACAGGAGCAATTAAGCAGCCAAAGAAAAGAAACCCATCAAAATAAAATCTCCCTACCTTTAGTTCACCGCATAGTTATACCATGACTTGCGTTGCTGGCTACATAGCTTCGGATTTAATAGAACTCCACTTCGGTTCAGTTATTATCGTTTTTTATAGGCTTAAAAATTGCTCGTTTAAAATACAATTGAGAATTGTATGCAAAGTAGTTTGTACTTGTTGCAGGACATGATGCGAAAAAAACGCACATCACCCCAGGGTTTGATGCAGGCTGCCCCTTTTGGCTATATGTGGGTGACGCTGAATACGCAGAAGCTGGTCGCTTCACATACTATTTACTCCCTGCTTGAGAAAGAACCTTATGAAGAATTTTTTACCGTAGAAAGCTGGAGAAGCAATGTACATCCCAAGGACCTTTATAAACTTCTCCAGGCAGAAGAAGAATTGATGCATGGAACCAACCCGGTATCTATAGAATACAGGATGATCACGGAAAAAGGGCGCCACATTTTTGTGCAGCACAACATGATCTTATCAGGGCAGCCAAATATGACAAGGAGGATCACGAGCCTGGTGCAGGATATCACCGAGCAAAAAAGCGCGGAGATCATCCTGGAAGCGATGAATGAAAGTTTTTTTGAGTTGGATAAGGATCATGTTTTCAGAAGAATAAATGAACATGCGGTAAAGTTCTGGCAGTTGGAAGAGCGGCACGCGGTTGGAAAACACCTGACCGATATTTTTCCACAGCTCGAAGGAACTCCTTTTTATAGCCTGCTTGTAAAGGCACAAACACAAAAGACCAGCCTGGCCCAGGACGTGCTTGACCCGGTAACAAACCACTGGCTACACTTGTCAGTGACTCCTTATGACGATGGGCTCATTGTTATATTTTATGATGTGCAGCATGAAAAAGAGGCGGATAAAGAAGTATTGCAGTTAAAGGATCAACTGGCAAAAAAGGCAACCGACAAATATCTCTCTCTGTTTAATTCCATTGATGAAGGTTTTTGCATTGTTGAAGTATTGTTTGATGAAAAAGGAATGCCTTACGATTATCGCTTTCTCGAGGCAAATAATTCATTCGAAAAGCAAACCGGCTTGATCAATGTGATCGGGAAAGCTATTAAAGAGTTGGCACCCGGGCATGAGCAGCACTGGTTTGATATTTATGGAAGGATCGCAAGGACCGGCGAACCTGAAAGATTTGAAAATGCGGCAAGATCGATCGGTCATTATTATGATGTATATGCTTTTCGTGTTGATGACCCGGAAGAAAATCATGTAGCCATTCTTTTTAACGACATTACAGAAAGCAACAATGTTCGGGACGCTTTACGCAAGAGCGAGCAAAAACTTCAAAGCAGTGTTGACCTCGCCAAGTTATCGCCATTTGAATGGGATCCTGCCACAGGTGAATTGAATTGGGACTGGCGCTGCAAAGCTAT
>DASVNY010000741.1:0-1921 GCA_036383615.1 Chitinophagaceae bacterium | reverse complement strand
CAATTCGATTTTCGGCTGCCGTTCGATATTTACCTGCTCACACTCGCTGCCATTATTCCACAGGTGTTTATTACGATAAAAGAAAAAAAGAAAAGGAGAGTCAAATCATTTGACGATGCTTACATGGATTATATCTGGCTGGGCTTTGGCATTTCGTTATTCCTGCTTATTCATGTTATCAATCTTATTTACCAGGATTGGGGCCCGGTGGCAAAAGAATACCGTGAGCTAACAGGCAATAATTCACCCTTTAAGTTCCAGGAATTCATTCACCCGCTTTTTTTGATCTTATATGGATTGCCGACTTTTATTACAGGAGCTGCCTGCAAATTTAAACCAATGCTATGGGGAGGATTGTTTTGCTGGCTATGCAGTATTATTACGGTTTATACAAATATTAAAATTGATCTTTTGCTTACAGCACTATCTGCGATTGTTGCCTGGTTTATTCCCGGTCTGATCATGGAAAAAGAATATCGTCAATACAAAAAGGAGCAGGCTACAGCGGATGTTTAAAGATCTTGATCCCATATTACATTCACAGCTCAGGCTGGCAGTGATGTCACTTCTTATCAGTGTGAAGGAAGCTGAGTTTACTTTTCTGAAAGAAAAAACAAATGCGACTGCAGGCAACCTGAGTGTGCAGATCCAGAAATTAAAAGAGGCGGGTTATATTGATGTGATAAAGCAGTTCAAGGATAATTACCCGCAAACTATTTGCAAAATAACAGCCACCGGTATAAAGGCGTTTGAAGAATATGTAAAAAACCTGCAGATGTACCTGGGCAAAGGATGATCTTATTTCCCCAGTAATTGCTGAGTCGTTGTTTCAGATAGCTCGATCTTATCTTCTTTTGGTGGAGCTATATCCTGGTTCACATCTACCCTTAATGCTTTTAAGCCTACAACACCCTGCAATTCTTCGAGATCATGTTTCTCAACAATGGGTTGCAATAGTTGCTGGTTTTGCAGGAACTCGATGTATTCCATGTATTCTGTCGCGTCTTTCGACTGCGAATAGACAATAGCGATCTTACCGGGTTGTGTAAGCCGCTCATTTGTTTCTTTGATGCGAACTTTGTCGATCCTTTTCTTGATAATCTCGTAGCGGATATTATAATCGCCATCCACATCAAATTTTCTTTCTTCGGTTCTGAAACTGATAGAAAGAGGTATGCTATGCGCAAGGATAAGCTGAGTTGTTTTTAACGGGTGACTCAACTGTGATTGCAACTGGTGCGTGGCCCTTGATGCTTTTGCCATTAATGACAATTGCCACATTTTCATGTTGCGCAAATACAATTCATCAAATTTCTTTCTTGGTGAAATGGATTGACCCAGGTAGATGTTAAACTCAACACCATCGGTAACATAACGTTCAAAATAATGGGGGTAAACTTTTTGTGCAGACACCTGTTCTTTTTCAATCAGGCGGGCCAATGTATCATTGATGAGACCAATGCTTTCTTCGTATTCTTTTCTATGATGATAGACCATGCCTGTTTGCGGATCAAGCGCAGAAAAATATCTTTCTATCTCATTCTTTAATGATGGCTGCGTGCTGTGGAGATGATTAAAGATAGAGGTCACCTGCCCATGCATGAAATCGTGAATGCTTATTTCTTCATCTGAAACAAGAATATCAGAAGCAGCTGAAATGAACTTATTGATCTTGAATTCCAATTCCTGTAATAATGGGAAAGGCATATCTGCCTGCGCCTTTTTGATCACTTTGCTGGCCAACTCCAATTGATGCACCAAGTCAAGCTGAATAGAATGCGAACGCTCAGTTGACGAATTGCGGATATCAATAGCACCATAGAGAGGATACACATCCGGGAAACTGATCTTTTCAATCCTGGTATCTGAATCGTCCTGTTTTTTGATAATATAGTTCAGCGCTTTGTCAGTAAAGTTCCAT
>DASVNY010000740.1:0-2381 GCA_036383615.1 Chitinophagaceae bacterium | reverse complement strand
AGCATTCGGTGCTAAGCTTTCCCAAAAGAAAGTATGGTTCCAGTGACCACCACCATTATTGCGAACCGCGGGAGAAATGCTGCCTGCATTGGCCACTAATTCTTCCAGCGATTTATTTTCATGCGGCGTGCCGGCGATTGCTTTATTTAGATTATCGACATAAGCCTGGTGGTGTTTGCCATGATGTATCTGCATGGTCAATGTGTCAATATACGGTTCCAGCGCATTGTGTGCATAAGGAAGCGTTGGTAATGTGAATGCCATAACTGTTTATTTTAAATGTTGAACAAAAATCATTGCCGTTTTACAAGACAACAAAGTTAAGACTATCAAAGTTTATTGATTGTTGTCAATTGCTCTTAAAACAGGGTTTTTCCGGGAAACGAAAGAACCTGTTTGCGGCTTTTTGCTGATTATATTTTTTAGCACAAATAATATAACTACAAGCCCCCGTTTATTTTTTTACTATTTTAGGACTACTGCAACTGCTTTTGAGAACTGCTGATCATAACGCACATGAGAATACATTGGAGACATTGTTTTCCTCTATATTCCGCCAACACGAGCACAGGCTTTATGCACTGGCTATGCAAATGACCAAATCTGAGCAAACCGCCGCAGATATTATCCAGGAAGTTTTTTTGAAACTGTGGGAGCAAAGAGAAGCGATTGAGAACATCCACAACATGGAAGCATGGTTATACAGGCTTACTGAAAATAAAGTAATAGACTTTTTGCGTAAGGCTGCCGCCGATCAGCGATTGAAAGAAAAGATATGGGCAGGGTTGCAGCAGATCATGAATGAAACAGAGGAGCATGTGGCCGCGAAGGAATACAATGCGATTATTCAAAAAGCTATTGACCAGTTACCTCCACAGCGAAGACTGATCTACCAGCTAAACAAAGAAGAAGGACTCAATTATCAGCAAATAGCCGATGAATTAAACATCTCCCGTCACACGGTAAAGAACCAGCTTTTTTCAGCAGTGCAGTCTGTCCGTCGTTTTATCGGCAAGAACAGCAAACTTTTTTTCTGATTTTTTAAAAAAGCAATAGGAACATTTCACTTCAGCTTCGTCTCTACATAAGAGGTTAAACCCTCAGCCCTGTATGGAAGAAAGATTGCGCCATCTTTTTCGGCAGTATGCAGCCAATACTTGTTCCCGTAAAGAACTGGAAGAGTTCTTTACTTATATCAACCGTTCGGAGTTTGAGCCACAACTTCGGCAGCTTATAAAAAAAGTATATCAGGAATTAAAGGACGATGCGGCATTTAGCACTTATGTGAACGAAAATGGTCGCCTTGTGCTCACAGAAACAGAACAAACTCTTTTGAAGAAACCCGCACCAGCGAAAAGATCAATAAGACCAGTTAGCTATTGGCTTGCCGCTGCATCAATAGTTGTTTTGATTGGTTTATTCTGGGGTTTTCAAAACCGTGGACAGAAAAAAGAGAACGCTTTACAAATTGCCTCATTGACCAAAAAAACAACTGACCGTTCAGAATCAAAATTCCTATTGCTCGAAGATGGGACAAAAGTTTGGCTCAATGCCGCCAGCTCGCTGGAATTCCCTGACAGGTTCGATCCTAAAAAAAGGGAAGTGTTTTTATCCGGCGAAGCTTTTTTTGATGTGAGCCACGCGGATAAGATCCCTTTTATTATTCATACCGGCGATATTGCTACTACTGTATTGGGAACCGCTTTCAATATCAAAGCCTATCCGGGTCAAAAGAATATCACGGTAGCCGTTAGCAGGGGAAAAGTGAAAGTGAGCCGTAAAGATGGATGGGAAACTACTTTAACGATGGGTCAGCTGGTGAAAGTGCAGGAAAACATAAAAACGATTGTCGAAAAGAATATCCCGGTAATAGAAGTTGCTGCCTGGCAGCAGGGTGATATGGTTTTTGACGATGAATCGTTTGAAGAGATCATTGCCGATCTCAAACGGACCTATAATGCCAACATCGAAGTAAAAGACAATGAGATGCTGAAGCAAAAGATCTCTACTTCTTTTCGAAAAGATATAGGGATCGAACAAGCGTTACAGGTATTGTGCAAACTGACTGACAGCGAATTTAAACTTGTGAATGATGTCTATCTGATTCAATAAAATAAAATAAACTGCCATGCTTATCAGATCATCACCATAAAAAGAGTAAAAATGGCCGCCCGGTTGCGACCCGGAACGGCCAGCGTTTTGAAATAATCCCGTTCAAGAATTATTAAAACAATCAAAACTATGAATTTGTATGTAAACAGGCATCGCCAGAACCGGCTATGCTTTGTAAAGAGCGAACAACTGCATCGCTTTTTACAACCTCTTCGAACAAAAACATTACTTATGAGAGTTGGAATCCTTGCTATTTTTCTTTCACTCAG
>DASVNY010000739.1:0-1680 GCA_036383615.1 Chitinophagaceae bacterium | reverse complement strand
CAAATAGTCAAATAGTCAAATAGTCAAATAGTCAGGATAAGAGAAGAGGCAAATTTCCGAAAGTTTATCGACAGAAAAGCGGTTGTTCATTTCTTGTTGAAACTAAACACGCTGATAGAGCCATTGGAATAGCTGCAGACCCAGGCTTCGAGTTTTTTATCGTTCTCAAAAATATCCACACCAACAGGATGACCTTTACAAGGCAAGCTGGCAACAGGCGCAAAATCATCTTCATTTATTTTAAAAACATCCACATAATCGCTGCTATAGCAGGTTACAAATAAGAACTTATGATTTTTGGATAATATGATCGTTCTTGGCTGGGCATGAGTGGAAGCAGTGAATAATGTTTTACCCGTCAGGCCATCAATACAAGCTATTTTGCCCAAACTATTGTAAGAAACAAATAAACGACCACTGCTGTCGATCACAATATGGCGGGGATTGGAAGCAACACTGATATCTTCCTCTTTCATCCAGACCGAATTATTGATCACCGTAATGCTGGCGCCTCCCATAATAGCTACATAGGACCGGCTATTCTTGTCATCAACGGCAATACCTCTTGGTATGGCTGGAACCGGGACCGTGCCGGTAACTTTTGCATAAGGATAAACATCCTTGTCCATTTCCAGCACACTGACATTATAAGAATGCCAGTTGCTCACCAGCAAATGCTTGCTATCCGCAGTCCGTGAAATGACCTTTGGTGTTTTGCCTGTTTTAATCAGGGGAACATTAAATGAATCTTTTTGATTCGTGCCTTTATAGACAACTGTTATTTTCCTGGTGGGCTGATCAGCCATTTTCTTTTTATTAGCATCAATGGAATCCACTCTTATCGGCACAATTCCTTCGGCATTATGCAATGACACCCATAAGATCTTATCATCATGACTCAGGCAGGCCTCCACCGGTTTTTCCTGGAAAGATGAAATAGATTTCTGGTTCACATAATCCCATCCTGTTCCTTTGGTTGGTTTGAATTTGAATTCTTTTATCACTTTACGGGAGGGCTGATCAAATTCATAAATGCTCATGCCTTCGAGATTCATGGCATATAATCTTGAACCACTGGTATTGAATAAAACAGATTTGGTTCCGGGAGCGGCAGCTAATAATTCTGTTTTGTAGTACTTAAGTTCACTATAAGGCTTTGGCTGGGGAGTAATGTTTGTGTCTTTGAGAACGATTTGCCTGGCTTTCACCAAAACCGGAGGGCCGGGGATGATTTTTTCCGAGCTTCTTGATTCGGTGCAGGCTGAGCCCACCATAAAAAAGCCGATAGCGGAGAGGAGCGATGAAAAACTCATATCCAATGATATGCAATAATCACATACCTGTAAATTTTTGGCGGGATATGATTATACACAATGTTTAAATCTCTTGAAAACAGCGACTTAGGCCGCGGCAATTTTTGAAAACAAATTTCGTTTAAAACACGAGGTTTTTTTCGGCCTTTATCCTATATTTTTGCACGCCTTCCGTAAGGTAGGTGTAACTGGTCCGACCCTCTAAATCCTGAAAAATCAAGCGAATGGTTAAGAACCTTTTACCGGTAGCTGCCATAGTTTTTCTCGCAAGCTGCTCAAGTCTGAAACCTCTCAATTTTACCAGCAGTAAGCAGGTGATGAATGCTACACCTGAGTCCAATACAAAACCTGTTTCTTCAAAAGCTAA
>DASVNY010000738.1:0-1700 GCA_036383615.1 Chitinophagaceae bacterium | reverse complement strand
CTTTGGAAGGAAGGGCCATCCATAATAAAGCCATTGAATTAGGAAGAACAAATGAACGATACCTTGGTCTTACTTACTGGACACCCAACATTAATATTTTCCGTGATCCCCGCTGGGGGCGCGGGCAGGAAACTTATGGCGAAGATCCCTTTCTCACTGCTAAATTGGGCGCCGCTTTCGTAAGAGGTTTGCAAGGTAATGATCCGAAGTATTTAAAAGCCGCGGCATGCGCCAAACATTATGCTGTGCATAGTGGTCCTGAACCATCAAGACATGTTGACAATTTCAATCCATCGGCTTATGATCTTTGGGATACTTACCTGCCGGCTTTTAAAGAATTAATTACAAAAGCTGATGTGGCAGGTGTGATGTGTGCTTATAATGCAGTGAACACGCAGCCTTGCTGCGCAAGCGATCTGCTCATGAACGACATTCTTCGCAAGCAATGGAAATTCACCGGCTACGTAACAAGTGATTGCTGGGCCATTGATGATTTCTTTAAATACCATAAAACACATAAAGATTCTGTAACCTCAGCTGTTGACGCAGTAATGCATGGCACTGATGTGGAATGCGGCACTTCGGTTTATTATACATTGTATAATGGAGTGAAGCAGGGACTGATCAAAGAAGAGCAATTGGATATTTCATTGAAACGTCTTTTCATGATCCGTTATCGTTTGGGCATGTTCGACCCTCCTTCAATGGTTAAATATGCTCAAACAGCTTCTTCGGTATTGGAAGCGCCGGCTCATAAAGCGCATGCATTGAAAATGGCGCAGCAATCTATTGTGTTATTAAGAAATGAGAACAATACGCTTCCACTGAAAAAAACAATCAAGAAGATCGCCGTGATCGGGCCCAACGCCGACAACAGCATTGCTGTATTGGGAAATTACAATGGTGTTCCTTCGGAAATAGTTACAGCACTGCAAGGAATAAAGAACAAACTTGGGAAAGACGTTGAACTTATTTACGAGAAGGCGATCAATTTCACCAATGACACTTTATTGGCCTATGCTGATATTAGCAATCAATATAATTGGGAAGGTAAACAGGGTTTTAAAGCCGAATATTTTAACAACCGGGAATTGAAAGATGCGCCGGTAGTAAGAACAGAAAAAGTTGTTGATCATTTCTGGCAGGAGGGACAAGGCGTAGTTGAAAATATCCGGGCCAATAATTTCTCTGCCCGTTATACCAGTAATTTTTCCGCTACAAAAGATGGTGATATAACTTTCGAGGTAGAAGCCGATGATGGCTATCGTTTTCTTATCAATGATAAGGAGGTCCTGAATGCATGGCAACGTAACCGCTGGGGTGCCCGCACCTATAAATTGCAAACAAAAAAAGACTCTGTTTATAAAATAGTATTTGAATACTGGCAGGGAGAAGGAAAAGCCAATGTGAGATTGCGTGCAGGTAATTTTCAAAAGACAGATTTCACTGCGCTTGCAAATCGGGTTAAAGATGCGGATGCGATTATTTATGTGGGAGGTATTTCACCACAATTGGAAGGAGAAGAAATGAGAGTGGAATATCCCGGTTTTAATGGTGGTGACAGAACAACAATACTGCTACCTGCCATTCAAACTGAATTGATGAGGACACTAAAGGCAACTAACAAACCCGTTGTGTTTGTCATGATGACCGGTAGCGCAATCGCAATTCCATGGGAAAGTGAAAATATTCCTGCTATA
>DASVNY010000737.1:0-5915 GCA_036383615.1 Chitinophagaceae bacterium | reverse complement strand
CTTTATCATTCTTGGTGTCCAGTCGCAATCTCCCGTGAGCCACGGTGATTTGAACCTCGTCAATTCTGATGCGGCGGATTCATCTACTACAAATGTTACATGATCGTGATTCTGCAGTAATGATGCGGGTACATGTTCTGTATCGTCATTCTCAACAGCCTCTTTGATCACGGGAGCTTTCGCAGGGCCCCAGGCCATCAAAATGATCTTTTTTGATTTGATAATGCTGCTAATACCCATGGTTATAGCGAGCCTCGGCACTTCAGAAATATTAGCAAACTCATATGCATTGGCAATACGGGTAGAGTTATCCAATGTGATCAATCTTGTTTTGGAATAAATGCCCGAGCCCGGTTCGTTAAAACCGATATGGCCGTTATTACCGATGCCGAGGATCTGCAGATCGATACCGCCAGCATCCGCGATCATTTTTTCATAATGCGTGCAATGAGCTTTGATATCTTCTTTTTTTATCTCACCGTTGGGGATATGAATATTCTTTGGGTTGATGTCAATATGATCGAAGAGATTCACCCGCATAAAGCGGTTATAACTTTGCAGGGCATTATTGGCAATAGGGTAGTACTCATCCAAATTAAACGTGACCACATTTTTGAAGCTGAGCTTTTCTTCTTTATGCATTCTCACCAGCTCAGCATATAACGTTTTAGGAGTAGATCCGGTGGCAAGTCCCAGCACACATTTTTCTTTATTCTTTTGCTTTTCGCGTATCAACGAAGCGATCTGTTCCGCCACGAACCGTGAACCCTGTTTAAGATCAGGATAGATTTTTACTGGAATTTTCTCAAAGCTGTCGGTCATGTCGATGGAGACTTTTTTCTGTGCCATGCTGCTGGATATTTGTTTAAGGCTGACTGCGTCAAAGATATTGAAAAAAGCTGCCAGGCCGCTTTGTAATGCAATAACTGGTTGCGGGTTTTTGCATGCGGCCAGGTGGCTTTTTCTTCACCAGATATTTGTTAGAACATTTCTATCGAAATTAAAATCTTGCTGTAGCCTTATTATTTCGGGCTGCAATTTCAATCTCTCAATTGTTTCTCTAATATTACACAGGCTCCCATTTCTTTTACCAATGTAGTCTGAATAGGATGAATAAGGCCAATCTTCAGGTTTGCTGACAAGATTTGCCTTTACAGGATTCAAATGGATATACGAGAAGCAGCTTAACAAGTAATCAGTTATATGAAGCTCACTGTTCGCAGTAATAATATCCGTGAAACATTTTGCTTTGGTTTTCTTCTGAAAGAGAGTGCCTGTTGTCTTGTTTTGAATATTGATAGCCTGTGTATAAGAGCTTAAGGTTTTTCCGATCGATTTGGAAAGCTCCTGCATATGCGTTTCCCTTCCGCCCAATGAAATATTTAAGCAACCCGGTTGATTAGGCTGCAACATAAAATGAAAATGATTCGGCATAAGACAATAGCAAAGGATCTTACAATAATTCAACCATTCATTTCTGATTTTACGCAGGAAAAACAAATAGTTTTCATCATTAAAGAATATCCTGACTTTGTTGTTACCTCTATTGTAAACATGGTAAATATGGTCTGGCTCAAAATGCATCTTCGATACTGCTTATCGGGTAGCGAAAGCAGTATAAGTTACCGTTCATTCGGTAAAAACGCCTGGCCGGATTAACCGGCCTGCCTTTTTTTACAACACTTCCACCTCGTCAATAAACAACCACGCACCGTGCCCTTCACCAGGTTTGCCAGTTGGGATCAACCCATAATTCTTCACGAAGATCTTTATATACTGTGTGGATGTTTTATCGAATTTAATGGTCATTTTACCATTGCCATTTGCAGTTGGAACAAATTCGCTGGTAGTTCCCAGGCGGCTGAAATACATATTATCCTGTGAGCTATAAACCTCGAAATAAGCAGGGGCATATATCCATGAACCTTCGCTAAGAAATGTATGAAGTGTAACGGAAGAGATCTCACCAAACACGCCAAGATTGATCACGGCTTCGCAATCATTGCCCTCATAACCAATAAACTCTTTTGCTCTGCCAAGCCCTTTTTCATTCTGTACGCCAGTCACCAATGTAAAAGCTCCATCTCCCGGGTATTTTTTAGAAGGGTCATTTTTTAAAGTGATCTGCCTGCCGGTAGCTTTGTTGAAGTGGAATTTTTGCGTAACAATGGATGTGAATGAAGTATCCGCCTGGAAATGATGACTACCCTGTAGGGGAATTACATTGTAAGATTCTGCTTTATAAGTGCCCGAATGGTCAATGATGATCTCTTCCGGGTTGTTTCCAGATCCGTACCGTATGATTTTTTTGCTTTCGTAGGTCGTATCTAATTTATATCCAACAATCTTAGAAATGTCTCTTTTGTCATACTCGACAACTGTATCAATCCAGGGCTTTGATAACTGACTTACTTCATAAGAATTAATTAGTGATAGACTGACTTTGCTTGCTATGACCCATTTAACCGTCTTATGATCATCTGTTGGTAATATTGTCGCTTTTAATTGATAATATGCTTTGCTATAATTTGCTTTCCATCTATCATATCTCTTAAATTGTGTCTGTAATCTTTTCTCAAAATCCTTCCAATCACGATTCTCTTTTGTGCTCCATAGTATTTCACTTAATGCTGCTAAACGGGGAAAGAGCATATACTCAACTTTCCTCGTGTTCCCGATATACTCGGTCCATAGGTTAGCCTGCGCACCCAAAATATACTTGCCTTCTTCTTCTGACAATTCTTTTGGTATAGGTTCATAAGCATATACTTTTTCAATAGGGTTGAAACCTCCAATCGTTACACTGTCTTCATTTTCGCTTTGTGTATGATCAAAATAAACCGGATTGCCCGGGGTCATGATCACCTGGTGTTTTTGTTTGGCCGCTTCAATGCCGCCTTTTTCTCCGCGCCAGCTCATCACAATTGCATTGGGTGCTAATCCACCTTCTAATATCTCATCCCAACCGAGCAATGTCTTGCCTTTACTGTTCAGGTATTTTTCCATACGTTGCACAAAATAGCTTTGCAATTCATGTTCATCTTTCAATCCATTCTCTTTCATTCTTTGCTGGCAACGGGGACATTGTTTCCAATGTGTTTTGGGACATTCATCACCACCGATATGAAAATATTTTGAAGGGAAAAGCGGCATCACCTCGTCAATCACATTTTGCAGAAATTGAAAAACAGAATCATTACCTGCACAAAACACATCGTCAAACACACCCCATGTTTCCTGCACCAGTTTGATACGACCATTCTTTTGTTCCTGCACACTTTTTTGGGAGATCATATTGGCCCGTATCTCTGTTGGTTTCGCGGGGAAACAACTGAGATAAGGATAAGCCGCAATAGCAGCGCTGGCATGACCGGGCATTTCAATTTCAGGGATCACTTCAATAAATCTTTCCTTCGCATATTTTACTACTTCTTTAATTTCTTCCTGTGTGTAAAAATAGCCTTCATAGGGAGTGTTATCACTTCCCTTGCCGGGATAGCGGCCAATGATGGTGCCGTTACGCTTGCTGCCAACCGAAGTCAGCAGCGGGTATTTTTTTATTTCAATGCGCCAGCCCTGGTCATCTGTTAAGTGCCAATGAAACTTATTGAGTTTATGATAAGCGAGGTAATCAATATATTTTTTTACAAATGAAACAGGAAAGAAATGACGGCTTACATCGAAATGCATGCCGCGATAGTTAAAACGGGCATGATCAAAAATGCTCACAAAAGGAATTTCTTTTTTTGCATTAGGATCAGTTGGCAGCAATTGAAAAAAAGTCTGCATGGCATGAAACGTAGGCTCATCAAAATTGCTGTTGATACTAACGCCGTTCTTGTTAACATCAATTGTATAAGCCGGCTTGCCGGATGTGGGCATCCGTTTCATGAAAAAATCTATATCGCCTTTCTTCCCTTTCTCAGCTTCTGTTACAGTAATGCCAAACTGTTTCTTCATTTCATCCTTGAAATAATTGAAAAGCCCGGGCCATTCAACCGCAGGCAGGCTATTACTTACTGTTATCTTATTTTTTAAAAGATAAGTGCCGGGCTGCTGTTTCACCTCAACGGGACGGGGAATGAGTGACAGCGGTTGCTGAGCTATATTCAATAGGGGACAGCATAAAAGAAACAGGAATATTTTAGATCGCATAAGGGAATTTATAAGTTGTTCAAAGTTGCTTTTATATAACGTACAGACGATCCCTTTGGGGGGATTGATGCATTATTTCATTACAGGTAAAATGATATTGCTTGCATTTGTTCCATCATGATAGATCTTTATGGTCGCTTTTTGAAAAGCGCTTTTATCAGCTTCATAAATATTGACAAATTGCTGCGGGTTCATGTCCGCCAGCGGGAACCAACTGCTTTGAATTTGTATCATCAGGCGATGTCCTTTTTTGAAAGTATGCGCCACATCCGGCAATTCATACTTCACTGTTTCAATTTTACCCGGTTTAAAAGCTTCCGGTGTTGAAAAACTGTTTCTGAATCGGCCTCTCATGATCTCACCTCTCACGAGCATTTGATAACCATCCATGGGGTATGTGCCCGTAGAATTGCTGTATTTGAAATCATCAGGAAATACATCGATCAGTTTCACCACAAAATCAGCATCGGTTGTACTCAGGCTCACTTTCAGATCAGCAATAACAGATCCTGCTAATGTGAGATCATTTTCCAGGACACCCGTTTGAAAAACCAATACATCGGGGCGTCTTGAAGCAAAACGCTGGTCATCGGTCATATATTCTCTTGTGCGGCCGAAATGAACATCTTCAGTATAAGGAACGGGTTTTGATGGGTCACTGATATATTCGGTGTTACTCCCTGCTTTTGCATTGGCAGGTGGGTTCCAGGCGAGTGATCCGCCTGCTGCTAAATAGACCGGTGTTGCCTGTGTTTGTTTTGGTGGCCATTGATCTAATTTTTTCCATTCATTTTGTCCTGTGAAGAAAATAGTGGCTTCAGCTAATTGCGGATTTTCACCCTTTCCCTTCAGGTAATAATTAAAGAAAGGTATCTCGATATTATTCTGATACCAGAAAGAAGTGTTGCTGCCAAACTTTACGTTACCTAAAGAATTTCCATCACGACTGGCCCATTGTCCATGCGACCAGGGGCCCATCACTATTTTATTCTGAATACCGGGGTTTTGTTTTTCAATCGCCTTGTACAAATTCCATGCGCCCCAGCAATCTTCAGCATCAAATAAACCGCCTACAATCAACATCGCTGGTTTGATATTATACATGGCTCTTCTCGCATCTCTGTCCTGCCACCATTTATCGTAATTAGGATGCGCATACATTTCTTTCCAGAATTGAATGCTATCACCCATTAATCGTGCAAGATCTTTTAGCGAGCCGGTCTCGAGATAGAATTTATAGTTGTCTTTTATTTGAAAATCATATCCTGAAGGGCCGACCGTTGTTGGTTTAGGCCTGGGCTTACCAAAGGATGAATAAAAACGAAACCCGTCCAGGGGGAAAAAAGCGCCGTTATGATGAAAGTCGTCACCCATGAACCAGTCTGTTACCGGTGCCTGCGGGCTCACTGCTTTTAAGGCAGGATGACCCGATGCTGCAGCCATAGTTGAATAGAAACCGGGATAAGAAATACCAAACACTCCTACATTGCCATTATTGTTCGGTACATTTTTCACCAGCCAATCAATGGCATCATAAGTATCACTTGCTTCATCAACTTCATTTCCTTTTTTGTTTTTGTTGAAAGGGCGAACATCTTCAAATTCTCCTTCACTCATCCAGCGGCCACGAACATCCTGCACAACAAGAACATAGTTTTCACGGAGGTAATATCTCCAATGCCGCTCCCATAGACGTGAGTAAAACTCAATGCCATAGGGAGCGCAGGAGTAGGGTGTTCTTGTCATCAGTATCGGGTGCT
>DASVNY010000736.1:0-2725 GCA_036383615.1 Chitinophagaceae bacterium | reverse complement strand
TGTTTTTTATCATTTTGAGTATATAATTCTCTGGAATGAATAAGATCACCATTCTCCTGCTTTCTGTTTTTATCAATCTAAGTTTGATTGCACAACAAAAGATCGATAGTCTCCGGCAGTTGCTATCAAAAGCAAAGGCGGATACAACTATTGTGAACCTCCTGAACCAGCTTGCTGGTGAGTTTATCGAATCCTCTCCTGATTCCACCTTACAATATGCAAGTGAAGCTCGTCAACTATCACAAAAAATCAATTATGCCGAGGGAGAAATACTGTCTATCCGTAACATTGGCATTGCGTTGGGGCTAACAGGCAATTATAGCAAGGGACTTGAATATTCGTTAGAAAGTTTGAAAAGAAGTGAGGCGCTTGGCAATAAAGACCTTGTCCAAAGATCACTGTGGGCAATTGGCGGGGCATACTCATTCCAGGAAGATCATCAGCAGGCACTACAATATATCCTTAAAGCATTAGATTTTTATAAGGATCGTCCCAATGATAAAAATTTCGCAGGAGCCTTATTAAATGCGGGTGTTACTTATTTTAGTCTCAAGCAGTATGATTCCTGCCGCTATTACCTGGATAAATCTTTAATTGTCGCGACACGGTTTAATGACATCTCAAATATAGCTGCTGCAAATATGAATTTAGCGAGGATCTTTTTAGCCTCAAAACAATACGACACCGCAATCATCTATTTTCGGAAGTCGATGCCATTTTTTTTGGAAGATAATAATCATTTGTTTATTTATAGTAATGCTTATTTCCTGGCGAATACTTTTGATTCTCTTCGGCAGTACGATTCTGCCATGCATTATAGCCAGCTATCATTACAACATGCAAGAGCAATGAATTCCCCGATCAGTGTTTCGGAAATAACAAGGCAGCTTTCCTCTTTATTCAGGCAAATGGGCCGCCCCGATAGCGCTTATTATTATCTGAATGTAGCAATGATCGCACGGGACAGTGTGAATAGCCAGGAAAGCCAGAAAAAAATTCAGCTACTGACCTTCAATGAAAATCTCCGGCAAATGGAAATAGCGGAGCAAAAAAACAAAGACGCGGAAACGAGAAAGCGAAACCTTGAATTTTCCGGTATTGCCGTTTTTATTCCTTTATTCCTGCTCGTGGTTTTATTATTGGGAAAAAGAAAAATCAGATCAAGAACCGTTGAATTCTTAGCTGTATTGAGTTTGCTGTTCTTATTCGAGTTTATTGTTTTGTTTGTACACCCTTATATCGGCCATTGGACACATGAATCACCAATATGGATGTTATTGATCCTCGTTGCTATCGCCTTTGTATTGGTGCCCCTTCATCACCGGCTGGAAGGATGGATGAAAAAGAAATTGCTGAGCGGCAGGAAATAGTTGCCGGTTACCAGAAACCAGTAACCAGCAACAAACAACTTCTATAACGTCGCCATATCGATCACAAAGCGATATTTCACATCACTTTTTTCCATTCTTTCAAACGCTTTGTTTATATCCTTGATATTGATCACTTCAACATCAGCGGTAATATTATTCTCCGCACAGTAATCAAGCATTTCCTGTGTTTCCTTTATGCCACCGATAGCGGAAGCTGAAAGACTTCTACGCTGAAATGCCAGTGTAAAGATGGGTATCTGTGCAGGCGCAGGCGGCAAACCAACACAAGCCATTGCTCCATCTGTTTTCAACATGGCAAGATATAAATTGTAATCATGTGGCGCCGAAACAGTGTCAAGAATAAAATCATAATTGCCGATACCCTGAAGTTGTGCGGGATCTGTAGTGTTCACAAAATGATGCGCTCCTAACTTACGTGCATCAGCCTCTTTAAAAGAGGAAGTACTGAATACAGTCACATCTGCTCCAAATGAAGCTGCAAATTTTATAGCCATATGACCAAGGCCTCCAAGACCAACCACACCAACCTTATGTCCTGCTTCCACTTTCCAATGACGGAGTGGAGAATAAGTGGTGATACCGGCACAAAGCAAAGGAGCTACTTTTTCGAGAGGTAGTTTATCGGAAACTTTTAAAACAAAGTCTTCATCACAAGTGATCATGTTTGAATAACCACCATAGGTAATCCCATCACCATGTCTTTCGGGCATACTATAGGTGAAAGTGGGCATGTTTGTGCAATATTGTTCAAGGTCACTCTTGCAATTATCACATTCGCGGCAAGAATCCACCATACAGCCAATGCCAACAAGATCGCCGGCCTTATATTTTTTGACGTGATTTCCTACTTCCTTCACACGACCAACAATTTCATGACCCGGAACCAATGGATACAAAGACATCCCCCAATCATTCCGGATGAAATGAAGATCAGAATGGCAAACGCCACAATAAAGAATATCCACCAACACATCATGAGGTCGCGGTGTTCTTCGTGTGAAACTAAATGGTTTCAACTCTTCCGAGGCAGCCTGCGCTGCATATGCTTTGGAAGAGATACGGGTTGAGTTGATGCTCTCAACAGGAGATTCTTTTGTTTCTGACATAATCATAAGTTTTTAGTGGTGAAATTGATGGTTAAGGTGATGCTGAAAAATATCACATGGTTCGTTGATACAAGTTAACGAAAGAAATAAACCCGGTAAATTAATTCTTCGCTATAAAACATGTAAACCAACTGTTTAGGAAATAGGCCCGGAGTTTGCAGACTCTACAAAAACTTCTATGAAACCGAAGGAGCAATTGAACCTGATGGATAAGATCATTCGTGAACT
>DASVNY010000735.1:0-4344 GCA_036383615.1 Chitinophagaceae bacterium | reverse complement strand
GATAAATGGAGCATTTATACCAGTGCGCTGAACGATCTTGATCCAAAATTCAAGGTGGAAGATGGCCTGATCGCTTATTATGATGAGACTTTTATTTATGTGCAGGAAATGGCTACCGGCAAAAAGGATAAGATGGTGATGAATGATAAGGCACTTGATATTGATCATAACAATGTGCACAAAACGATCGACTCGATCAATGTGACCCGCTCTAAGATATGGGCCAATTTAAAAGTCGGCGGCGATTGGAAACCAAAAGAGAAAAAAATAACGCTTGAATAGCACACAGCATTACCATGTGGGATGCTTATAAAAAAGGATTTAAAGCCTATTTACAATTAGAGAAATCTCTCTCTGATAATTCTGTTGAAGCCTACCTGCGGGATATTGATAAACTAACGCAATACCTGCAGGAGGCTTCTTCGCTTAAAAACCCCGCTGACATTGATCTAAAGGACCTGCAGCATTTTGTGAAATGGGTGGCAGAATTGGGAATGACGGCCACTTCGCAGGCAAGGATTATTTCCGGTATCAAATCATTTTATAAATACAGTCTCACTGAACAGATCGTAACAAAAGATCCCACTACCCTGCTCGAAGCTCCGAAGCTAAAAAGAGCATTACCCGATGTGTTGAGCTTTAAGGAAATAGAAAATATCATTGAGCAAATTGACCTGAGCAAACCTGAAGGTGGCCGCAATAAGGCCATACTGGAAACAATGTATAGTTGTGGGCTACGTGTAACAGAAGTAGTGAACCTGAAAATATCACAACTTTACCTCGATGTGGGTTTTATCCGTGTAATAGGTAAAGGCGATAAAGAGAGATTGGTGCCGATCGGCAAAGATGCTATTAAGTATGTCAAAATATACAAGGACAAAATAAGAACGCATATCGCGGTAAAACCCGGCAATGAAGACATCCTGTTTTTAAATAAACGCGGAACGAAACTGTCAAGAGTAATGATCTTCCTGATCATAAAAGAACTGGTAAAGAATGCCGGGATCAAAAAAACAGTTTCGCCACACACATTCCGGCATTCTTTTGCCACACACTTAGTTGAAGGCGGCGCCGATCTTCGTGCCGTGCAGGAAATGCTGGGACATGAAAGCATCACCACCACCGAGATATATACCCATCTTGACCGGGAGTTTTTGCGAAAAACACTGGAACATTTTCACCCGGCTTTTAAAGGTTGATGGGTTTCAGAAGTTTAAAAGTTTAAGTGTTTAATGGTTAGTGGTTAGGTCATTTATGCTATTGTATAATTACTTTTTCTGTATAGCTTTTTCCTGAACTGCTATGTGTCATTCTTAGAAAATAAGCGCCGGTAGTTACATTTGGCACTTCCAGGTCAAGTATTCGTGCTTCAGCGTCGATCCATAATTGTCTGCTATGTACTAATTGGCCTCCCTGCCCTATTAATTGCATAAAATAATTGCCTGCTTCTGCTTTATTCCATTCAAGGCTCATTGAACCACCTGCTTTGACCGGGTTTGGAAAGACTTTGAAGAGTTTTGTCAGGGTATCTTTAATAACACCAGGTATCAAAGGAATTGATTTTGCTTTTTTCGAAGGAAAACATTTGGTTATTACTATGTCTCCCATTAGTAAAGAATTTACAGGAGTAAGCACAACTTGAAATCCTGGTTCGTAAGATGCAGCGGTTATTTCAATTTCTTTACTTTCAAAACCGACACTTGAAACTACTATTGTCGCTTTCTTTTCTTTAGACCCAAGTTTGAGATAAAATATCCCGCTGGTGTCTGTAAATGCTCCGACTGAGGTTCTTTTGACTTGAACTGTTGCGGAAATAATAGGGTTTCCATTCTCATCAGTAACTTCTCCAAAAATAGAGTTCAGTTTTCTCTCAACAGATATTGCACGGGAAGATATTCCTCCAAGGATCATAACTGGCATAGTATGTTGAGTTGTCTGCATACTGGCTTTATTAGTTAAAGTGTCGCTGATAGATAACTTCACTTTCCCTTGTGCTGAAACTTTTGCAGAGGCCAAAAAAGCCGGCAATGCGATCTGGAAAAAATACTTTACCCATGGTATTCTCTTTCTTGGTATTTCCAGATCCCTGTTCAATTGATCATGCATAAAGCGGCCACATACTGATCCTGCAGAAGGCTTCTTAAAGAATTGCGCGACTTCCCTGTCAGTCATGTTACTGAAATCAACCACCTGTTTTTGACAGGAGGCACAAAAACGGCCTTTATCCACCTGGGTCATATTGCTCCAGTTCTCATGACAAGGTTCCGGGATGCTGAGTTGTAGTTTCTTTGCCATAACAGTGGGTTTAGATTACTGAACCAATAGTTTTTCCTGTCTGATCAATTTTCCGTTTTCTCCTGTCAGTTGCACAATGTATATGCCTGCTGACCAGCGGCTGTCTGCATTGATCGTAAAACGGTTCAGTCCTTTGAACGTTTTTTGTGTTTGAGTGAACAATGTTTTGCCTGAGAGGTCGAGAACTTTGATCTCAAAAGCTTTATCGTTATCGGTTAAGGTTTCAATGGTAATGGTTTGATTTTTCTGAATGGGGTTGGGATAGATTTTGAATAATGAAGCAGGAACTGCTTGTTCGTTATTTAGCGATTTGACTGAAATCCGCGCCAATCCACAGCTCCAGGAACATCTGCATACCCTATCATAAGCACTTGAAAGAACTATTATTTCGTTGCAGGCTTTTACATCTTTTTCCAGCAATATCTCTTCATCCCTTTTATGACTGTTTTTATATAGTGTATTGTATCCTTTGTAACCAACAGCAGTGACCGTTATCTCATATTCTTCCGATGTTTTCAACTTATCTGTACTCACTTTCCCAGCATCATCGGCCGCAAACATCAGCGTATCCTTGCCTGATATAAAGCTTAACGTAGCTCCCGACACTTTAGTTCCATCCAAAAAATCTTTAACAGTGAATTGACGCAGTTTTGAGCTTTTAGTGGTTATAATAATAACACCATTCGATGCCCCGCACCCATAAATTGCTGCGGCTTGGGCGTCTTTTAAAATAGTTATGCTTTCAATATCGTTTGGGTTGAGCGCTTCCAGGGTTGAGTTTTCTTTTGGAACTCCATCAATAACTATTAAAGGATATGTATCTATTTTAGTCGGCGCACAGCGAAGCCTGATAGTGAACTTATTTGTATCTGGTTTAATATCAGGTTGATTAAATAGCCTGCAACTATAAATTGTTGGCGAAGTAGGCTTTTGTAAATGTTTTTCAACGTTACTTTCATCCTGTGAAAAGCTAAGCGATGAAATCAATAATAAGTAAAGTGTAAAGATTCTTCTCATAAATACAGTTTTTCCTGTTAATCTAAAAATCTTCAAAATCAAGGTAAAGAAGGGGCCAGTAAAAACCAGCCCCGTATCACTAACCGGCTGTTAAATGATTAGCCATTTTTATCAGGATGCTGTTTCATCGAGAATTGCATATCGTTATGGATAGAAAGTATCAAAATACAGGTGGCTGTGCAGAAAACCGGGCTTGTAATGCAATGATGACCCTGCCAGGAACCATCACCTGTCTGGATATTGACCAGCTTGCCCGACATCATATCATACCATTTCTTCCATTCATCACCACCCTGCATCAGCATGCTTTCGCCTGTCATTAAAAAACTTAAAAACTCCTCACCGCCATTGTTGCCATAGCCCACCATCACATCCTTGGATATCGCCATGCTGTTCGCAGAACTATTGATGAAATAGGCAGATTCTAACTTCCTGGCTTCTATAGTGCCTACGCCGGCTGCTGCTAAATTATCCTGAGTCACTTTATTGTCCTTGATCTTGCCTTCTTTTTGCGCTTTATCCACTATATCCTTTGCTCTTTTTGATTCTTTGGCACTGGCCCTTGTGGTACTCGACAAACCATATAACATAACTCCTGCAGCTTTTTCTGTTTCAACCGATCCTGTTGCTGTATTGAAATTGCTGCTCTGGTACCTGTACCCTTTTTGTAAAACTGACGAGTCAACCCTGCGACCAACATCGCCTGCATTTTCAAGCGCATTATTGGCCAATGCAGATTGCAGCACTGGCGCCCAGCCACCATCTTTCCAGCTACCATCACTATCCTGGCTCTTTTCGATACGGATCACACATTTATCCAAAGCCTTTTCAACTCTTGCTTTTATAGCCATATCAGTGATCGGGTAGCGAAGCATATTGGTAAAAAATTGCGCCGTCAGTATCACATCAATATTCCTTCCCAGCTTGGTTTGCGCCTGCGTGTTTTCAAGCGTTGTGAGATAAGGTTGATTATCCGGGCATGTTTCAATGGTTATTAGTAAAAATTCAACCGAACGTTTCAGGTTATTTGAA
>DASVNY010000734.1:0-4879 GCA_036383615.1 Chitinophagaceae bacterium | reverse complement strand
AAGCGATCAAACAAGCTTATGTGTCTTATGCCCCTGCAGACTGGATCAAATTCACCTTAGGTACATGGGCCACGCATGTCGGTTATGAATTGCTCGATCCGCAGCTAAACAGAAACTATAGCATGAGCTATATGTTCACCAATGGGCCATTCTCGCACACAGGTTTTAAAGCTGATATCACAAAAGGAAAACACGGTTTCATGCTGGGTGTTGCCAATGCTACTGACTACCGCATTCCGCCGGAAGATATGATGAATAAAAAATTCCTGTTGGCTCAATACAGTTTTGCCGCAACAGATAATGTAAAGATCTATCTCAATTATGTTGGCGGGCAAAATCCTGATACATCTAAAACCAGCCAGTTTGATGCAGTGATCACAGCGAAGTTCAGCGACAAGTTCAACATAGGTTTTAATGGCACGGTAAATTCTACACAGGTTTGGGATGGCGCTAAAAATGCAGATGGTAAAACATGGTGGGGTTCTGCACTCTACCTGAATGTTGATCCTCAACCATGGTTTGGCTTAACATTGCGTGGTGAATTATTCAGTGATAAAAACCAGTTCAAAGCATTTAGCGGAGCCTCCGAAGGAGGAGACATTTTCGCAACTACGCTTTCTGCTAATTTCAAAACTGGTGGATTTACCTTCATTCCAGAATTCAGGCTTGATAATGCAAGTAAAAAAGTATTGTTTACAAATAAAGATGGAGAGTTGACCAAAACAGCCGCGAGTTTCCTGCTTGCCGCTGTTTATTCGTTCTAAATCTTTGGGTCTGGTAAGATATTTCTATGGCAAGCAATCGTTCAAAGCCCGTTGTTTCTACAGCGGGCTTTACTTCGTCTGTTCATCCGTTCCTCTGTTCATCTGTTCTCTCCGGGTTGCCTCCTTCGTCGGCAGGACAAGACCCCGAAAGATCGAATTTTCGTTTCTATACGAAGTGAAGCTTCTGCAATAAACAGCCTACTTCATCATTCTTCTGTTCCTCTGTTCATCTGTTCTTCTGTTCTTTCAGGACAAGACTCCGAAAGATCAAATTTTCTTATCTATACGAAATGAAGCTTCTGCAGTAAACGACCTACTTCATCTGTTCGTCTGTTCGTCTGTTCATCCGTTCATCTGGTCATCCGTTCAATCCACCGCCGGCTCTTGCTGACTCAGGCAATGGAAACTCCCCAAACCCCAGATGATATCAGTCGAATCAATGCCAACTACTTCCCTGTCAGGAAAACAGCTCTGAATGATCTGTAATGCCTTATCATCTTTCTGAGAAGAACGAAAAGTAGGAACGATAACAGATTTGTTGGCAATATAGAAGTTAGCATACGAACAGGGAAGCCGTTGATCTTCGTAGATCAGTTCCTCCGGCATCGGCAATTCCACAATATTCAATTGCTTTCCATTTAACAACCGCATTGCTTTTAACTGGCGAAGATTGCCCTGGAGCAATTCGTAATTCTCGTCATTTTTATTTTCTTCGATTACAGTTATAACGGTATCCTCATTTACAAACCGAACCGTATCATCAATATGTCCGTCTGTATCATCACCAACAATACCTTCATCCACCCATAACACCTGTTCCATCCCGTAATAATTGCAGAGATACTCTTCTATTTGCTGTTGATTCAAATGAGGATTGCGATTGGGATTTAATAAGCAAGCAGTGGAGGTCATAACAGTTCCTTTGCCATTAAACTCCACTGATCCACCTTCCATGATAATACCGGGATTAAACACCGGGATGTTGTAATGTTTGCCTATCAAAGTAGGCACCACATCATCAAGATCAAAAGGAGGATACTTATTTCCCCAGGCATTATAATTCCAGTCAACGATTACTTTCTTTTGTTCTGCATGAGGGTTGATAAGAAAAGCCGGGCCATGATCCCTGCACCAGGCATCGTTGGTGGGATGAAAGAAGAATTCGACTTTTGTCAAATCCACTCCTGCATTTTCCAAATGGCTTATTGCAAACGACTTCATCCCCTCATCAATAACATTAATACGAACCAATTCGCCCTTTGTAAGTTCTTTTACAAACTGAGCATAATTCGGAAAAATCGTATGAATCTTTCCGGGCCAGGATGCTTCCTTATGAGGCCAGCTAAGCCAGGTAGCTGTGTGAGGTGCGAATTCAGCAGGAAAGTAGTAGCCGAGATCTTTAGGCGTTGTTAAGTCAGAAAGACGGGAAGACGAGAAGTCAGAAAGTTTTGTCGTATTCAATTGAAACGATTTTATTTTAACGAATTGCGTAAAGCATTTATCATTACAAGTATCTCTTCACACATTTTATAGATTTGTTCAAACTTATCAATCTCTATAATTCCGCGGCGTTTAGCAAGGAATATACATCCCACTACCTCGATATTGGATCTTAAAGCTATGCTTAGAAACCGCCTATATTCAGGGGTTGTCTGTCCTGTTGACCCTTCCGCGATGTTCAATGATACCGAATCTGCAGCTCTTTTTATTTGTGAAGCCAATATATAAATCTCGTCCTTGGGAAAAGTTTTAGTCACCTGATTCACAACATCAGAAAGCTCGACAGCTTTTTGCCACACAATTAGTTTTTCAAATTTGAAAGCCATAATAAAAGGTTTGGACCGAAACTACTCTGACTATATCCTAAAACCATGACTTTTGCACTCCATTTTTCTGTTTATTTCCCGCCGTCCTTCTGTTTTTCCATCATTCCATCATTCCGTCCTTCTGTTTTTCCATCATTCCGTCTTTCCGTCTTTCGATCTCCCTGTCTTACCGTCTTCCTGTCTTACCGTCTTCAATCTCCTCATCTACTCCTCATCAATAAACCTCTTCGTAATCGGTTGATAAGAATCAATCCTCCTGTCACGCAAAAACGGCCAATGCGTACGATACCGATCTGTTTTTGCTGTATCAATCTCAATCACTTTCACTTCTTCATCTTCATGCGACGCCTGGTACATAACTGTACCGAAAGGATTGGCAACAAATGATCCGCCCCAGAATTTCATCGCGCCATTTTGTTCGAATCCTACCCTGTTCACACTTACTACATGCACGCCATTGGCAACTGCATGGCTGCGCTGTATTGTTTGCCAGGCTCCATACTGCTCAGTGTTTGTTGCCTCATCCTGTGAAGTGGCCCAACCAATGGCTGTAGGATAAAATAATATTTCTGCACCCATCAGCGAAGTGATCCTTGCGGCTTCAGGATACCATTGATCCCAGCAGATCAAAACTCCGAACGTAGCATACTTTGTTTTCCAGACTTTATAGCCCAGGTCACCTGGGGTGAAATAAAATTTCTCATAATAAGCAGGATCATCAGGAATATGCATCTTGCGATATTTACCCAAATATGAACCGTCTGCATCAATAACGGCTGTTGTATTGTGATAGATACCTTGTGTTCTTTTTTCAAATAAAGAAGCAATGATCACCACGCCGAGTTCTTTAGCCACTTGTTGTAGTGCTTCTGTAGAAGGCCCGGGGATCGGTTCGGCTAACTTGAAATTCTCATAATCTTCCACATCACAGAAATAAAGAGACGTAAATAACTCTTGCAAGCAAACGATCTGTGCGCCACCAGCCGCTGCTTTCTTCACGCCTTCTATCGCTTTAGCAAGATTCTCATCTTTTTTATTAGTGCAGCTCATTTGCACCATTCCGATCTTTACTTTGCTCATTCTAAAAAATTAAGTTGCAAAAATAATTGTTTTTGGGATGGCAAGGTTAATAGCCATACCTGTAAATAACTCCCAGTGAACCCCTATAAAAGTCCTTACTTATTTTATCTCCCACCGGGCCAACCAGGTCGTATATGCTTTCCTTAACCTTGAATTCATAATAGTTTTGAGAGATTGAATCTCTTAAACCAATATAATAGTCATACCTGCCCTTCTGCTTTTTTTTGAACCATTTTTTTTCAATGTATCCATCCACCCTAATCAGCTTTTGATGGCCGAAACTTGCGTTCCCAAAAAGAAAAATACCCACCGTGCTCCCAAAGGAGATAACAAAGAATATGATAACAATAAAAATCCGTCCTCCTTTACTCTGTTTGACAAATCCTTTCGGGAAAATTTTGGGGAAATAATATGCAACTAAAGACCCGACACCGAGGGCTATGGCTGCAATAAGAAATAAGTTATTGTTTAGGATTTTCTGACTACCTCCAACTTCAGAGTAACCATTCCCAGTCATGCCGAGAGCGGCAACCCCAACATAGAATGCAATGGAAACCAGGTAAACTATTTTTTTCAAATTGCTTTGATTATTCTTATGCCGAATTTCTCCCCGCATTGATAATCCCAAATGAGCAGCGCATCGCCAGCTTTTCATAAGTTTCTTTTACCGGCGCATGAACCAGTTGTTCATCCATCTCTCTTATTTTGGTCAATGCATATTGCTGGATCGTTACCAATGGCAAAACAATCCGCTCCCGCATTTGAATAGACAATTGCTCAACCGGGTATTCCATCATCAATTCGCCATGACCGGTAATCTTTGAAAGATACTGGCGGGTCAATTCATATTCATCCCTGATCATTTGCCATAGCTCGCCAAACTGTTTATGTGTTGAGAGGAAGCTTGTAAGCGGGAAAAATGATTTCATCATCGCCATTTCACAATTATCCAATAAGGTCCGGAAGAAAAGTGATTCTTTGTACAAAACCCTGAAATTATCGAGCTTCCCCCTCTCTTCCATTTTTTTGAATGCCGAACCTACTCCATAATATCCCGTAACATTCTGTTTTAACTGGCTCCATGAACCAGCAAATGGAATGGCCCGCAGATCTTTTAATGATAAGCCCGAAGCAGCGCCCCGCTTGGCAGGGCGGCTTCCGATATTTGTTTCGCTGTAAAATCTCAGCGGACTCACCTGTAATAAATAA
>DASVNY010000733.1:0-3369 GCA_036383615.1 Chitinophagaceae bacterium | reverse complement strand
TTATGAATTATATCTCGACCCGGCATTTGAAGAAAAAAAACTGAGTATGGAGCAGCGGCGGGATATCTACCTGCTATATAAAGAAGTGGTGAACAATATTGCTAAACATGCGGCCGCAAGTGAAGTAAACATCCGTATTGCTATTGAACATAGCCAGCTTCTATTGCACATTAAAGACAATGGCAAAGGTTTCGATACAACAAAAGAAACCGATCGTCATGGATTAAAGGGGATGAAGGAGCGGGTGCAGAAATGGAAAGGAAAGATGATAATAGAAACGGCGCCGCTAAAAGGTACGAGCATTCAAATATGGATGCCCGTGGTGGCATAGTTCACTCCTCCAAAAGGAGGATGCCCTATTTTAAGCAATGCTGTTAATTTAGTTGTATTACTGAACCCGGGTAGCCCGAAATAAAAAGAGAATATAGATGAGTAATTAGTTATGTCACCAATACGAATTATCATATTTGAAGACAATAATCGTCTTCGTGAATCATTAGCCTATCTCCTGCAATCAGTGCCGGATTATGAAGTAGTAGGCGACTATAATCATTGCAGGGATGCGGCGAATATTGCAAGACTATATAAGCCCGATGTGGTGCTGATGGATATTGATATGCCCGGTGAAAGTGGCATAAAAGGCGTAAGCATGATCAAGGAAACAAGACCCGAAACCGCTGTGATCATGTACACGGTATTTGAAGATGATGAAAAATTATTTCAATGTCTCTGCGCCGGCGCCAATGGATATCTCTTAAAAAAAACGGACCCTGAAAAAATATTTGAATCTATTCGTGAAGTGGTGGAAGGTGGCGCCCCGATGAGTCCTTCTATTGCTAAAAAAGTGATCGGAAGTTTTCAATCACCTAAAACCATTCATCAATATAATCTTACCGAAAGAGAATTAGAAGTATTGCAACTATTGGCAAAGGGCCACAGTACAAAAGCGATCGCTGATAAACTCGGTATTGCTTTCAACACGGTTCGTTCTCACCTGAAAAATATCTATGCCAAGCTGCATGTGAATTGTGGCAAAGAGGCCATTGCTAAAGTACTGGCTGAACATATTCATCTTTAGTTTTTCACTTCCTCCAAAAGGAGGATTGCCGGTCTGATGATCTTCCCGCAATTTTAAAAAGTATTTCATACAAGCCTGCCGGGCAAAACGAATTTGCTCATCCACCTGGTCATTAAAACGAAACAAAGGCATTATTGTGTGTGATCCTGATTGCAACCAATGCTGGTAGCACACATGATGTTGAAGCGGGGTTCAAATTCCGGTAATCAAACAAGCAGGTCGTTCAACCCTTAAACAAAATAAAATAACCATCATGAATCGCAATTCATTTTTGAAAACTGGTATTGCTATTGGCTCTTTTCTTATGGCGCCTTTCCACATAATTGCCAGGTCCGCATCCAGGACCAGGGATGACAAAGGCTTTAAGGTTGATACCGGGAAAGACCGGTTCGACAAAAGCATTTCTCCTTTTGAAGGAGACAGTTTTTATACTAAAGTTTCAACCAAAGACACGGATGGAGATATGTATGTTTTTGAGTCAACCCGCATAAAAGAAGGAGGACCCATACTGCATACGCATTATGATACAGATGAATTCTGGTATGTTTTGCAGGGAGAGTTTCTCATCAGGGTAGGCGATAAAACTTATAATGCCAAAGCAGGCGACCTGGTATTCGGACCACGAATGGTGCCGCACACTTTTGCAAAGATCGGACAGGGAGAAGCAAGAGTGATCATATGCCATCAGCCGGCAGGTAAGATGGAAGAATATTTTAAGAAACTCAGTGAGGGCATCGCTAAAAATATGTCTGAAGAAGAACGGGATAATCTTAGAAAAGCACACGGCTTTGAAAGAGTTGGTCCACCCATAACGTATTTGAAGCAGTGACTTATTTAAAGTAATGAAGAGCAGTTTTAAAATCATAAAAAACAAATTATGATCACGCAACCAGAAGAAGCGAAAATTGAAACACTAAAGAAAGTTTCGCTGCAAAACGAGCGGCCTGTTTCCCGGAGAGCCATTATCAGTATCATTACCGGTATCGTTCTTTTATTAATACTGGTGCATATCGGGTTTTCTAAAACCTATATCCGTCACTTTCCTGGTTTTGCAGATTATGTCAGGCCCAATGGCCGCAAAATTCATTTTACCTGGGTCATGCATTTTCATGGCATGATGATGATGGGATGGGTATTGATGCTGCTGCTGCAACCCATTCTTATACTGAAAGGAAAAATAAAATGGCATCGCCGGGTTGGCACTCTCAGTTATGTATTGGCGCCATTAGTGTTATTATCTATGTGGCTGATAACACGGGGCCGTTTCCTTGAATTCTTAGGACTGCAGGGATATACTGCTGCCGTGGCAAACCTATCGCTGAACGTTCCAAATATTGTATTCTTTGCTCTCTTTTATTTCCTGGCTATTTACTACAAACGCCAGCCACACCTGCACATGCGGTTTATGTGCAGCACTGCCTTTCCGCTGATCGGCCCCGGTTTGGCCAGGATATTTACAAGCTATCTGGAATTCGATCGTGAATATGCAGCTTCCACAGTGAGAATAATTACAGTGTTGATTGCGGCAGCCATAACAATTTCCGATTCGGTACGTACAAAACGTATCAGCCCTTTTGCTCTTGTGCTTGGTCTTATGTTGTTACATGCGATTCTCTGGGAACTGAGATACACTCCTTTCGGACAGTCAGTATGGGGAGTGGTCGCAAAAATGTTTTGATAAAAGATCATCAGGATAAATCACAGTATCATGGAAACAGGGAATACTTTCGAAAAAGAAAAAACCGGAACGTCAAAGGTTGTTCCTTTTCAATATGAACGATCCATTTCCCGGGGAGTCATTATTCGCATTATAATAGGCATCATTTTTTTAATAGTATTGGCGAATATTGGATTCTATAAAACTTATATCCGGCACTTCCCCGGTTTTGCCGACTACACTACTGCTGCCGGCCGGAGGGTTCATTTTACCTGGGTCATACATTTTCATGGCATGATGATGATGGGCTGGCTGCTCATGCTGTTGGTTCAGCCCATTCTTATCCTGAAAGGAAAAATAAAACTTCATCGATGGGTAGGCCGCCTCAGCTATGTGCTGGCACCATTGGTGCTGCTGACAATGTATTTAGTGACCCGCACCAGTCTTCATCGTGAATTAGCACACGATGGGCAGGTAGCAGTTTTGGCAAGAAGGATGGCACTGGACGTACCCTTGATCATATTTTTTGCTATCCTGTACCTGCTCGCTATTTTTTATATACATAAAGCGGCATTGCACAGCCGCTTTATGTTCGGAACAGCTTTTATACTGATTGGAGCGGCTTTGTCCAGGG
>DASVNY010000732.1:0-4105 GCA_036383615.1 Chitinophagaceae bacterium | reverse complement strand
CGTTTTTTATTTTGCTGCAGGATTATAAGCATAAGCAACTTCATAAGGCTTGTTTTCAAGAGAGGGGATCAATTGCCCGATCTTCAATTCTTTTTTCTGCGGCGTTGGTTCGCAAACAGAGTATCTTTCTCCATTATAAATAATGGGAATGCCTGTAGGGCTGCTGAATTTTATCGCTACTGTTACATGCTCAGGAAAGGCTAAAACGATCATAGGAAGATTGTATATCTCTTTTACCAGATAAAAGAATAAAGCTGCCCTGTCTTCGCAATCGCTTTGATCATACAATAATGTTTGCTCTGGTGATAATCTTTTCTCAGCGCCAAACGCTTTGGTGTCGGTCTCGAATATGAATGCATTGCGGGTAAAATGCATCAGGTAATCCACTCCTTTTTTAGTCTTCATGCCCTTTACTTTTTCCTTTAAAAAAGGAATAAGTGAAAGATAGGTTTCCTGGCTTAGCGGGATATTGAAATAAGAAGAATAGTCAACGGTGGGATAGTTGGCAAACAGCATTTTTATTTCCGGGTTCAGCTTCACTTTGAAATAATCATCATGCTGGCGATAGTTGAACCGGATATCTTTTTCCAAATAATTGCCCGGCCTGAAATTGGGAAGATTGGTCACTTTATACGAGAAAGCATAAACGGCCCCGGGCACTGGCAAACTCACGTCCCGGAACCTCGTTTTTTCAAAATCAATATTGCTGCCATAGTCGTGATAGTTGAGACAAACGTATTGCTTGCCCTTACTGGTGCGATAGGGGATATTATAAATATTTTCTTCGCTGCGCACATAAAAGAGGATCGTGTCAGAAGCTATACTCAATATGGCATCATAACCTGAACCGGCAAGGAAGAACCATTTGTATAAGGTGTAGCGATGATAATTGTCTGCTTTGGGGCTTATCTGCTGCGCCGTTTTGCGGATAAGCTGGTAATAGAGCCAGTCATCCAGCTTGTATTTTATTTTATAAGCCTTTAATTCATTTACTAATGTGTCGAAGCTTCCATTGCTGATCTTTTTATAAAAGGCCTGTAAAGAGCGTTCAGATAAAGGTTCTTTATAATCAATAAAGGAAGCAGGATCATAGCTAAGATCAATACTGTCACCGTAAAAGTCAAAGACAATACGACGACCGTTCTCCTGGGCAAAGGAATTCAATGAGAAACAGGTCCAGGCAAAAAAGGATAGTATGGCCAGCTTTATTTTCAAGGGTTGCAAGCTTATTAAAGTTACGAAGCAAAGTCTTAAAGAAGTGTGACGAATTAATATTGCAATAACCTTGGGGTAACGCTCCTGTAATGGTAGCAGCGCATCTTTACAGCAGTTCTTTACTACAATCGTCCCAGTCGCATTTTTCTCATGTGTTAGTAATCGTATCGGGAGCAGATTTCTCATGCAGTGGCCACTCTATCGGACAGGTAGAGTGGCTTTTTTATTTTCTATCTTTAATAAAAAACCAACCATGCGTTACCTGCTTATTGCGATCGCTTTTATTTTGTTTTCCTGTAAACAGTCGGCGATCAGTAAACAATTATCGGGAAGCGATAGCCTTGTTCTCCAGTTTAATCACCCCCAATCAAACATGATTGCCAAAACAGTTACTACCACCGAAACCAGTGCTATTCGTCGTTTAGCTCAATTTGTAGATGGCAAGGGCTCAACACTCTTCAAGTGTGGTTATGATGGGAACATGATCTTTTTTTCAAAAGGAGAACAGAAAGGGGACATTTCTTTTCAATATAGCATTGACTCCTGCCGTCATTTTGTTTTTGATATGGATGGAGAATTAAAAGCTGCCCGGATGAATAATGAAGCAGCGGACTTTTTAAAGAGTTTGGCAGAGGGGAGAAACGCTTACTGACCAGGGCGGTCATCTTTTATTGTTAGCCGGCCACAATCTTCCTTCTTCGCTTTCGGTAATTTCTTCGTCATAAATATTGTCGGCGGGACTTCGGTAATCCCTGTTCAAATTATTTTTTAAGTGTTTTCTGCCATGCCGGGAATAAATTGACACAAATGACAATAAGGAGAGCAATAAAAGCAACAGCACCAGCACAAGAAGCCAATCGAGATTCATACACACAGGTTAAAATGAACGAAATAGTTGGTTAATCCCTTTTCCTGTCTAATGTAAATCCAACTGTCGTGCCGATATTTTCCCGGCTGCGTACATGTATGGTTTGATCATGTGCCTCGATGATATGTTTGCAGATGGCCAGCCCCAAACCGCTACCGGTCACATCCATACTCCTTCCTTCATCCGTGCGGTAAAAGCGTTCGAATATGCGGGGTAAATGTTTTTCAGGAATACCGATACCATCATCGCTGAATTCAACCAGGATATGTTTGCCATCGGTGTTATACATACTGGCTACAATGCTGCCGTTTTCTTTTCCGTATTTGATGGAATTTTCAAAAAGATTGGTGAGCACCTGTCTTATCTTCTCTTTATCCGCATGAACCGTTAATGGCGATTCACATCCTTTTTTTATACTGAATTGTATATTTTTTTCGGCGGTTTTAATGGAAAGGTTTTCAAAAACGTCTTTGGCCAACTCCTGGATGACAAAGTTTTGTTTATATAAACTCAGTTCACCTCTCTCCAGGCTTGATATTTCATCAAGGTCATTCAATAGGTTGGTAAGACGTTCGACATTCTTTGACGTTTTTTCCAGGAATTTTTTATTCACTTCAGGATTGCTGAGCGCCCCTTGCAGCAAAGTGTCAACATAGCCCTGGATAGCAAATACAGGTGTTTTGAACTCATGTGAGAGGTTTTGCAAAAACTCTCTTCTGAACTGCTCATTCTTTCTTAATAGTTCAACTTCTTCTTTATTGGCTGCCGCCCATGCTTCCACATCTTCCCGCACCTCATCAATGCTTTTTTGCGGCAGCACATATTTGTAATAGGTCTCTTCTTTTTTAGTGGCTTTTGTCTGGTAAATGAATTTATAAATGAGTTTGATCTTGCGATAGATGAATCGCTCCAGCATAAAGGAAATGAGAAAGTAGCCTCCGACAAATACTACAGCAAAACAGATCAAGCCTATCCACAGACTTTCTTCAACATAGCCAATGAACAAGCTGACCGGTATGGCCAGTATCACTGCTGTAAAAGCTGAAAGCTGGCGGGGAGAAATGTTTTTAGCGGAAAACATGCTGCAAGTTACAGGCTATAGGCCAACAAGACTTAGAGTTCAAATTTATAACCCACACCTTTCACCGTGGTGATGCAATCAATGCCCAGTTTCTGGCGGATCTTGCGGATATGAACATCAATAGTGCGGTCGCCCACGATCACATCATTACCCCAAACCTGGTTCAATATTTCATTGCGAAGGAATACACGACCAGGTTTTACAGCCAGGAGATAAAGCAATTCGAATTCTTTTTTTGCCAGCACAATATCATTGTTGTCAACCTGCACAATGAACCGCTCGGGGTCGATCGTGATATTATCTATTTTCAGAATTTTAGCTTCTGTCTTATTTAAGCGGCGGAACAATGCATTTACCCTGCTTAGAAAGACCTTCGGGCTCTTCATATTGCTCCACCAAAATGTATGATGAATATCATGATACATTTTGGTACTCCCAGGATGGATTGCAAACGGTGTGTTATGCGCCTCCATCATGATTTTATACTTTAAATCAGGGTCATTAGGAACACAAAGTCTAGAGTTAACTCGTAGAATTCCTTCTTCATCGATTCTTGCTTCCGGAATAGCACCTTCTTGCACTTTTTTCCCCATACGCATACGCTCCAGGTCTTTAACTTGAGCACTTTATCGATTAAAGTCAGTTCTACTTATATATTTTCTATCATCACATGGGTCCCTGGAGTCTTTAACTCTATCTCCATCCTTTGCAAGTCATACAAAATGGGCCTTTGCGTTGACAATATCGCAATCGTACCCGCATATGATCTTCTACTCAATGCGTCAGCTACTATGTTCGCTTTTCAACAGCTCGAGCAAACGTTGTTCTTGCATGTTGAGTTCCTTTTGGGTGAAAAAATATTTGAGACTTTTATGATCCGTACAGATATCCACTTTCTCCCCATATAGGTAATGCCTCCAAATTTTATGTGCGAAAATGAC
>DASVNY010000731.1:0-2803 GCA_036383615.1 Chitinophagaceae bacterium | reverse complement strand
CCAGAAGATGGTTGGGAGCCTTATGACAGTTATTTGACTAATAATATCAATATTCCCAAAGAGTTCAAGCCGAAACAAACGGATAATACAGCAACTGTTGAAGTTTCGTTTGAAGTAAACAAGAACGGCGATCCTTTCAATTTTAAAGTTGAAAAATCTCTCTGCAATAAATGTGATGCAGAAGCGATTCGTCTCATCAAAGAAGGCCCGAAATGGAAACGTAAGGCCCGGAAAGGAAGAACGAGAGTGGCCATTAGTTTTTAGGAAATGTAAAATGCAAAATTTTAAATGTAAAATGTAAAAGGAGGCCGACAACTTTTACATTTTGCGTTTTATATTCTACATTTTACATTTTCTTTTCCCTACGCAAAGGAAGAACAAGGGTGGCCATTAGTTTCTAAGGAATGTAAAATGCAAAATTTAGAATGTAAAATGTAAAAGGAGACCTGCTGACAACTTTTAAATTCTAAATTTTTCATTTTACATTTTACATTTCTTTTCCCTACTCAAAGGAAGAACAAGGGTCTCCATCAGCTTCTAAGGAATGTAAAATGTAAAATGTAAAAGGAACCCTGCTGACAACTTTTAAATTCTAAATTTTTCATTTTACATTTTACATTTCTCTTTCCCTACCTTTGACATCTCTAAAAACATGCTTGTATGAAAAAATTAATTCTATCTGCGGCTGCAGCTTTATTGTTGTTATCAGCCGATGCTCAGTTAAGAACGCCGGCACCAAGTCCTACTCAAACTATCAAACAGGATTTTGGTTTGGGTAATGTTGAACTTGTTTATTCCCGTCCAGTTGCAAAGGGAAGAAAGATATATGGTGATCTCGTTCCTTTTGGAAAAGTATGGCGCACCGGCGCTAACCAGGCCACTACCCTCACCTTTTCCGAAGAAGTGAGCATTGGTGGCAAAAAGATCCCTGCCGGTAAATATGGTTTGGTTACGATCCCCGACAAAGACAAATGGACATTGATCATCACCAAACAACTGGATGTTACAAGCCCTGCTGCTTATAAAGCAGAAAGCGATGTGGTGAGAGTGGATGTGAAGCCGATGGCAATGGGTGAAAAAATGGAATCATTCACCATGCAATTTGCCAATGTAAAACCTACCAGCTGCGAGTTGCAGATCATGTGGGAGAATACAGCCGTTGCATTACCGATCTCAACAGATGTTGAAACAAAAGTGATGGCGCAGATCGACCAGTTGATGAATAAGGATAACAGGCCTTATTTCGCTGCTGCGATGTATTATATGGATAATGGCAAAGATCTGAACCAGGCGCTTAGTTGGTTTGACAAAGCTGTAGAAGCCAATCCAACCGCATTCTGGATGCATCACCAGAGAGCAAATTGCCTGGCTAAACTGGGAAAGAAAGCAGATGCTAAGGCTGCAGCGGAAAAATCAATGACACTTGCAAAAGAAGCAAAGAATGATGACTATGTGCAGTTGAATGAGAAGTTGCTGGCTTCATTAAAGTAGTTGAATCTGATTATTATTAATTATAGATTAATGATTATTACGAACCGCTTGAAAAAAGAAAAATCAATTATGATACACGAAATAATTAATAATCAGTAATAAATAATTTATCATCTTAAGAAAGGCTCCTCACACCGGGGAGCTTTTCTTTTTGGAAAGAACCTGATTCAATAGTAAACTGAAGAATACAACTCCCAACGCACCGATCGGGTTGAGCCATAAGAAACCCATTTTGAATACAGCAAATTTGGTAAGAATGAATACTGTCAATACCAGCAACTCGGCTAAAACAGCGGCCCAGAAAACCACATGACCACTTTGTATATTTTTTAGAAAGAAAGCCACGAGGAACACACCCAGTATCACACCATAAAATAATGAACCCAGCACATTCACGGCTTCAATAAGGCTATTGCCGATATTATAGGTGAACATCGCCACTATAATGCAAAATATCCCCCAGCCCAGCGTGTACCATTTTGACAATTTATACTCGTCCTCTCCTGTTGCGTTCTTTTTGCTGAAACGTTTATGAAAATCAACCATGGTGCAGGACGCCAGTGAATTGATAGCCGCGGCAATACTTCCCCAGGAAGCAAGAAAGATGATAGCAATGAGCAGCCCTACCAATCCCATAGGTAAATGATCAACTACAAAGCGGAGAAAGATATAATTGGTATCGTTCCCATCACCACCCACTTCTTTTTTATTGAGCCATTGCTTTACTTTTCCCCGCAAACTATCTGCCTGTTTTTGCAAGCCGTTCAATTCTGTCAACGCAACTTCTTCCGCTGGCTTGCCGGTTGCGTTTGAATAAGCTATCACGGCATCCTGTTTCTGAATAGCAATAGCATCATATTGTTGTTGCAACACATGAAAGGAATCTTTGTAAGCAGAATTCTCCAGCTTTTTTAATTGCACATCATTAAAGAAAACCGGCGCTTTATTGAACTGGTAGAAAGTAAACACCAATGCACCGATCAACAGAATCAAAAACTGCATAGGCACTTTCACAAATCCATTCATTAATAATCCCATCCGGCTTTGTTGTAACGACCTGGCCGTTAAATAGCGTCCCACCTGGCTTTGATCCGCACCGAAATAGGATAAGGCCAAAAAGAAACCACCCACAACACCACTTAATAAATTATACTGATCGCTCCAGTTGAATTTACCAGCTTCAAAACCTGTAGTGATAACATTCAGCTTTCCCATTTTACCACTCACTTCCAGCGCATCGGTGAAGCCCACATTGGCTGGCAGCATATTCACCACCATATAACCCGCAAGGAACATCCCGATAAAGATGATC
>DASVNY010000730.1:0-9766 GCA_036383615.1 Chitinophagaceae bacterium | reverse complement strand
AACCAAACGACGACAAGACAGGCAAGATTTTTTTCTAATCAATCCATTCAGCAACGGCTGCCGGTATTGATATGCATACTCCTGCTCATCACGATCCTGACCTTTGGATGGATGTCGTATCGAAGGGTCAGATCTTCTGCTATTGAAGCAGGTGAAATAAGATTACGATCGCTAAGCAACCAGTTGAGTAATATGTTTGCCCAACAGGCGCAGGCACTCGTAGCTTCTTCCCGCGCAGCAGCCAGCCGTGAACCGCTAAAAAAATTCCTTTTATCAAATGGCAGAGATTCCACTGATGAAGTAAGAAAGATCATTCAAAGTTTAAAAAGGGACAGTACATGGGTGTATGCAGAAATAGTAAACAAGCAAGATGAGGTCATGCTTGCTGATTCTTCATCAAGAACAGCAGCCCCGATATCATTTCAGCAACTTCGGTCAGAAGGAAAGATAGATACCAACAGGGTTGGGAAAATCTACCGAAGCGGTGATTCAATGTATTACCCGATCGTTACCGCCATACTTAATGGAAAAGATATCAGCGGATATTTAATCAGGTGGCGTCTCATGCATGCAACTAAGGATGCGATCAATCGTTTCACTTTATTATTGGGAGATAGTGTTACACTCTATGTTGGCAATATGGATGGAAGTTTATGGTCCGACCTGGCAACTCCTGTTTCATTTATACCGGCAGGTATCGATGGCCCCCGGGAACCTTTTGCTTATAACCGAAATAATGGTGAATATTTTGCTGCGGTAGCTCCTGTCAATAATACGCAATGGCTGATCATGACAGAAATGTCAGCCAATCGAATAACGGGAACTGCTGCAAGCTTTTTAAAAACCGCTATCATCACCGGCTTTGCACTTTTACTGGTTGGTGTTTTGCTGACCTGGTTGTTGAGCCGATCGATCACAACACCCTTGAAAAAATTGAACTCGGCAGCAGCTTCCATAGCAGGAGGAGATTTTTCAAAAAAAGTTTCGGTTGAAGGTAAAGATGAGATCGGGCAATTGGCCGTTTCATTCAATACTATGGTGGATGAGATATATCGCTCTCAAAAAGATCTTGAATCGAAAGTCAGGGAACGCACAGCGCAATTAGAAACAAGTAATGCCGAACTTGAATCATTTTCCTATTCTGTTTCGCATGATCTCCGGGCTCCTTTAAGAGCTATTAATGGTTATTCGATCATTTTAAAAGAGGATTATGCTGAAAAACTCGATCCCGAGGCCAATCGTGTCATCAACGCGATAATCTCTAATGCCACGATGATGGGAAAATTGATCGATGATCTTATTTCCTTTTCAAAGATCAATAAAAGAGAAACGCATTATCATACTGTTGATATGAAACTGATGGCTGAGCGCTGCTACCAGGAATTGCAACAAGGACAACAATCAGCAAAAGTTAATATCGAAATAGATGATTTACCCTCCTGCTACGGTGATGGCAGCCTGCTAAAACAGGTTTGGCTCAATCTTATCAGTAATGCCATCAAATATTCTGCAAAAAAAGAAACGCCTTATATCAGGATCGGTTATCAAAAAGAAGCAGAAAGGGTCATTTATTTTGTCCAGGATAACGGGGTGGGCTTTGAAATGAAATATGTGAACAAACTATTTGGCGTATTTCAACGATTACATAAATATGAAGATTTTGAAGGCACAGGCATTGGCCTAGCCCTCGCAAAAAGAATATTGAAAAAACAGGGAGGAGAAATATGGGCGAATGCAGAGATAGGTATCGGTGCGGTCTTTTATTTCTCGCTACCAGTGCATAACGGTAAGGCCGATATTAAATAAACTAAACTATTTTTTATGGCGCATGAAGTTGAAATTTTATTGGTAGAGGACCATCCGGCTGATGCTGAAATGACGATCAGGGCATTAAAAAAGGCACACCTGGCCAATCGGCTCGTTCACCTGAATGATGGCGCCGAGGCCCTGGATTTTTTATTTGGGAGAGGTGAGTTTGCCGACCGCGATACGGACCAGCATCCCAAAATAATTTTGCTCGACATTAAAATGCCGAGGGTGGATGGTATTGAAGTACTTCGCCAGATAAGAAACAATGAAAAAACAAAATTGATCCCGGTTGTGATAATGACATCCTCAAGCGAAGAAAAGGATATCGTTGCAACCTATAAACTGGGAGTAAATAGTTATGTCGTAAAACCTGTTGCATTTGATGACTTTGCCAAAGCAGTGGGTGAATTAGGACTTTACTGGTTACTCACCAACAAAGTAGCAAATGAATAAGGCCACATCATGAAAAGCGATTTGAAAATACTTCACCTGGAAGATCTCGATGCCGATGCAGAGTTGGTTGCAAGGGAATTAAGAAAAGGGGGTATCAAAGGACCTATTAGCCGTGCCACCAATCGCGACGAATTTGTAAAAGCATTGATCGAGTTTGAACCGGATATTATCCTTTCTGATCATTCACTACCCTCTTTTGATTCGGAAGAAGCATTGACGATTGTGAACCAATCAAACCTGCATGTTCCTTTCATATTAATTACTTCAACTGTCTCGGAGGAATATGCAGTGAATGTCATGAAGAAGGGCGCCTCTGATTATATACTTAAAGACAGGATGCAACGGCTTCCCAATGCTGTGCGAACGGCTATGGAAAAATATGAAACAGAAGCCGAGCTGGCAAGGCAACTTCTATTGCAACAAAAATTAGTGGCCGAAACGAATATCCGGGCACAGGAAAAAGTTCGCAATGAAATAGGAAGAGAATTGCATGATAATATCAACCAGATACTGGCTGCGGCAAAACTATATATTGACGGGGCGCTGAAATTTGAATCGCATCCCGCCGATATGCTTTTAAAGGGACAAACCAATATAGCAATGGCCATAGATGAGATAAGAAGACTGTCACATGTTCTGGTGGCGCCTGTGCTCTCAGATATACAATTAGTGCAACTGATCAATGACCTGATCGAAGATGTTCATAATACTACTAACTTAAAGATCAAACTCTCTGTCAAGGACTATAAGGAAGAAGTTCTTGAAAAAGATATTAAGATCACCATCTATCGTATTATCCAGGAACAACTCAGCAATATTTTAAAACATAGTGGTGCGGAGAACACCGTTATTCGTTTGGAGATATTCCCAGGCGCACTGTTGTTACAAATATCAGATGATGGAAAAGGAGTTGATACTTCCAAAAAAACGGATGGTATCGGTCTGCAAAATATTAAGAACAGGGTCGAATACTACGATGGCAGCATAACACTACAATCATCCGCCGGGTCGGGTTGCAAACTCGATGTTAGTATCCCGATCAAAAAAAGTTTGGAATTACAGGGACTTGAAAACTAATATCAGATAGTCATTGTTCCATCCTCTATAGAAGCTACATAATAGCTAAGTGTGAGGCCCGTGGCTTTTTCGTATGCCGGCGTTATATCAGCAACCAGTTTATCAATCGCATCTTCTTTTACAAGATTGATGCTGCAACCGCCAAATCCCCCGCCCATCATCCTGGCACCGATCACATCCGGGTTATTTTTTACATGGTTGACTAAAAAATCAAGCTCAGTGCAACTCACTTCATATTGCTTACTCAAGCCTTCGTGGGTTGCAAACATCTTTTCTCCCAATGAGGCAATATCTCCTGCGCCCAGGTCATTACAGGCAGTTTGTAATCTTTCGATCTCCTCCACTACAAAAAGACAGCGTTTATATACAAGCTCATCTCTCCCTTTTACATATTTATCAAGCATTTCAACACTCACATCTCTTAATGAATTTACAGAGGGAACAAACTCCTTGATCCATTCCACTCCCTGCTCACATTCTTTTCTCCGGGTATTATATTCTGACGAAGCCAGCGAATGTTTAACGTTTGTGTTTAGCAGTACTACTTTGATACCATCTAATTTAAAAGGAACATATTCGTAAGCAAGAGAGCGGCAATCTAACTTAATCACATGGTCCTTCTTCCCCATCACTGAAGCAAACTGATCCATTATTCCGCACATAACACCTGCATACTCATGCTCGGCTTTCTGCGCCATCCTGATCATTTCTTCCTTACCTATATTTGTTTTCAACAATTCATTTAATGCAAAAACAGTCGCGCATTCTACAGCCGCTGAAGAAGAAAGACCTGCACCCATCGGCACATCACTTGTCAACAGTGCATTAAACCCTTTTAGCTGAATCCCTTTTTTTATGAATTGCGCGACTGCACCAAGTATATAATTAGGCCACCCTTTTTCAGCAACAGGTTTTAGATGATTGATAGAAATAGAAAAACTTTCCTGCAGGTCATGGGCCCGCAGGTGTATCTCGTCATCCTCCCTTGCTGATATAGCGAGATAAGCCGCTTTATCAATAGCAGCGGGTAAAACGAACCCATTGTTATAATCGGTATGCTCCCCTATTATATTAACCCTGCCGGGCGACCGAACGATTATAGGATTAGCAGCCGCACCAAACTCAGCAGCAAATATTCTTTCTATTTTATCTCTCATTGTGTCAAAGGAATATTAGTCAACTGTAAAACGATGAACAGTGACGCTTTTATAAACTTTTCCCGGCTCCAGGACAGTGGAGGGAAATGATGGTTGGTTAGGGCTATCAGGAAAATGCTGTGTTTCCAAACAAAAAGCAGTTCTGTGATCATCCTTTGCACCAGACTTCAATATATTTTTCCCACCCATGAAATTGCCTCCGTAAAATTGAACGCCTGGTTCGGTAGTAGATATCTCCATTTTGATTCCGGACAGATCTCCTTTCACTAAAACGATCGGCTCAGGAGAAGTTGTGATCCCCTTATCTAATACAAAATTGTGATCGTATCCTTTGCCATATTTTAATTGCGTATTATCTGCTTCTATCCTGCTGCCGATCTTTTGCAAGGCAATAAAATCAAAAGGAGTGTTTGCTACTGCTGCGATACCAGTGGGAATTAAAGTAGAATCCACCGGCGTAAACTTTGCCGCTTTGATCATCAAGTCATGATTATTGATCGTTCCGCTTCCTTCGCCATTAAGGTTCCAGTAATTGTGGTTCGTAACATTCACTATTGTCCTTTTATCAGTACTGATCTCGTACTCCATTCGAAGTTCATCGTCATCTGTTAGCTCATAAGTGACTTTAGTGGTCAGCTTTCCGGGATAACCTTCTTCCCCATCATTTGAAACATAGGTCAACACCAACGTTTGACTATCGGGTTGAACTGCATCCCACACACGGGCATGAAAACCGGTACGGCCACCATGCAGTGTGTTCGGAGCATTATTCAGATCTAATTGGTAAGTTTTACCATCCAATACAAATTTCCCTTTAGCAATACGATTTCCATATCTCCCTACAACAGCTCCGAAGAAAGCTTCATCATTAGAAAGATACTCGCCAATACTACCATAACCAATCACCACATCAGTAGGCTTGCCATTTTTATCAGCTGTTAAAAGACCTACTATCCGTGCACCATAATTGGTCACTGCTGCTGATAAGTTTTTGCTTTTAAGAATATAGAGACTAACCGTTTTGCCGTTAAGAACCGTGTCGAATTTTTGCTTGACAGGTAATGCACTTACTGACGATCCACTGCTATCAACATCAGTTGATTTTTGCTCAGCAGGTTTATTATTACAGGAAATGGTTATGGCAACGATCACAGTTGCCAGCAGGAAACTTTGCTTTATCATATAGGCAAGTTTGTTTCAGATTGTACCCGCAATATACTCTTTTTATTAAATGTCATATTTACATTTATTAATTTTATTAGCCGATTTTCTTTTATCTTCATTTTCTCAGAATAAAGCTGAATAGATGAACCGTTATTCAAACCAGGTACGCATGTTAGTTGCTGTTGATTGTATCATCTTTGGTTTTGACGGCACAGAACTAAAAATACTACTGGTCAAAAGAAGCCTTGAACCGGAAAAAGGCAACTGGAGCCTGATGGGTGGGTTTGTGCAGAAAGACGAAAGTCTTAATGAAGCCGCTAATCGTGTGTTGCTCCAGTTAACAGGTCTCGACAAAGTTTATCTTGAACAGCTCCACTCCTTTGGTGAACCGGTCCGCGACCCGATCGAAAGAACGATCTCTGTTACTTACTTTTCATTATTGGACCTTACAAAATACAAACAACAGTTAAGTACTGATTTTAAAGCAGAGTGGTTCCCGTTACGGAAAATGCCTTCGCTGATATTTGATCATGGTGAAATGGTGAAAATGGCCCGGGCCAAATTAAGATACAAAGCCTCTCTTCATCCAATCCTGTTTGAACTATTGTCGGAGAAGTTTACGATCCCGCAACTACAAAGCCTTTTTGAAGAGGTTTATGAAACACTCTTTGACAAACGGAATTTCAGCCGCAAGATCCTGTCCACTGGTTTATTATTAAAACTTAACGAGAAAGATAAAGGCAGTTCAAAGAAAGGAGCCTATTACTTCAAACTGGATAAAAAGCACTACAAAGCCAACTTCCACAATATTCTTCGTTTTATCCCCAACCCCAATGAACTGCTATAATTTTTTTTGGCAGCATTGGAATAAGTGTTATTTTGACACCTAAAGCGATCCTTGCTAATGGAAAATGACCAGTACGTCATAGGGGTGGATTATGGAACCGATTCTGTACGGTCCATCATTGTCAACACCAGCAATGGCGAAGAGATCGCTTCCTCAGTATTTTACTATCCCCGTTGGAAAGAAGGACTTTATTGTGACGCCTCCGCTAACCAATTTCGCCAGCACCCGCTTGATCACGTTGAAGGATTAGAATACAGTATCAAAGATTGTGTTCATAAAGCCGGCGACCCAGTAGCGCGGAATATCAAAGCAATTGCTGTTGACACTACCGGTTCAAGTCCTGTTGCCGTTGATGCCAAGGGCACACCACTTGCATTGCTACGGGGCTTTGAAAATAATCCCAATGCAATGGTGCTGTTGTGGAAGGATCATACTTCCGTAAATGAAGCAGCTGAAATAAATGAGCATGCGGCTAAACAGCCGATCAACTATCTAAAATATGTTGGCGGAATTTATTCGTCTGAATGGTTCTGGGCCAAGCTGCTTCATATTCTAAGAGCAGATGAATCGGTTAGAAATAATATTGCATCGTTGGTTGAACATTGCGATTGGATCCCTTACCTCCTGACCGGTGCTGATGATATTACTCAAATGAAAAGAGGAGTATGTAGTGCCGGCCACAAAGCACTCTGGGCAAAAGAGTTTGAGGGTTTACCTCCTAATGAATTTTTCACTTCACTCGATCCATTGCTGGATGGCTTTACCAAAAAATTATTTACTAAAACTTATACATCGGCTGAAAAAGCAGGTACTATTTCAACTGAATGGTCGCAACGATTAGGGCTACCTGCTGATGTAATTATTGGCGTTGGAGCTTTTGATGCACATGTGGGGGCTGTTGGCGGGCAAATTGAACCTTATCATTTGAGTAAAGTGATGGGCACCTCCACTTGTGATATGATGGTGGCACCCGTTGAAGATATTGGCGATAACTGTGTAAAAGGTATATGCGGGCAGGTAAATGGGTCCATCATTCCGGGCATGATCGGTCTCGAAGCCGGGCAATCCGCTTTTGGAGATATATATGCCTGGTTTAAAAAATTGCTTGAATGGCCAACGATGAATCTTTTAAGAAATTCATCAGTCATTGACCAGGCCACTGCCGAAAAATTACAACAGGAGATCAGTGATAAACTGATAGCGGTTCTTTCAGAGCAAGCTGCATTATTGCCATTGGACCCGGATGCTGAACTGGCGATCGACTGGATGAATGGTCGTCGCACACCTGATGCTAACCAACTCTTAGAAGGAGCTATTACCAATCTCAGTTTGGGAAGCGATGCTCCAAAAATTTTTTATGCATTGGTTGAAGCTTCTTGTTTTGGCGCAAAAGCAATCGTTGATCGTTTCAATGATGAAGGAGTGCCGGTAAAAGGATTGATAGGTCTTGGTGGTGTGGCGAAAAAATCTCCCTTTATCATGCAGATGATGGCAGATATTATGAATATGCCGATCCGTATCCATAGAAGCGAACAGACCTGTGCGCTTGGCGCTGCCATGTTTGCCGCCACTGCTGCAGGCATTTATGATAAAGTGGAAGATGCGATGGATAAAATGGGGCCAGGGTTCGACAAAACCTATACCCCCAATAAAAAAAGAGTGAACCATTATAAGAAGAGATATAAAAGATATAAGAAGCTTGGAGCTTTTCTGGAAAAACAAGTATAACAAGTAAACATTCCTTTTACCATGAGTAAGTACCAGCACATAAAGGAAGAATGTTATCAAGCTAATATGCAGTTGCCAAAACTGGGATTAGTGTTATTCAACTTTGGCAACGCGAGTGTGGCCGATAGAGCGAATGGTGTTTTTGCTATCAAGCCAAGTGGCGTTCCCTATGAAGAATTATCTGCTGACAAAATTGTTATTGTTGATTTTGATGGCAATAAAGTAGAAGGAGAACTTCGCCCTTCTTCCGATACAAAAACCCATGCGGTACTATATAAGCACTGGGAAAAGATCGGTGGGATTGTACACACGCATTCAACTTATGCAACAGCATGGGCACAGGCTCAAAGAGATATCCCGATTTTCGGGACCACTCACGCGGATTACAATACAGTTGATATTCCCTGTGCGCCTCCTATGAGCGATGAAATGATCAAAGGGAATTATGAACATGAAACAGGTTTTCAAATAATCAATTGTCTTAACGAACGGAATTTAAACTATGAAGAGATAGAAATGATCCTTGTTGGCAATCATGCCCCCTTCACCTGGGGGAAAACAGCTGATAAGGCAGTTCATAACAGTGCTGTACTGGAATTCATTGCCAAAACAGCATTGCTAACAGAGCAGATCAATCCTTCAGCACCGAGGCTTAAAGATTCGATCAAACAAAAGCATTGGCAACGAAAACATGGACCGGATAGCTATTATGGCCAGTAAAAAATATGATATGCTAACCAAAAAACTTCTTACTGTATTTGTATTAATAGTTACTGCCAATTGTTTTGCGCAGCAAAGAGATTATCCTTTTGTGGCTGTACCATTTACGAATGTGAAGCTCTCCGATAATTTCTGGTTACCTCGCATCATCACCAATCATAAGGTCACTATCCCTGCATCATTTGAAAGATGCGAACGCACCGGTCGTGTAAAGAATTTTGAAATGGCAGCGGCAAAAACCGGGAAATTTTGTACCACCTACCCTTTTGATGACACAGATATTTACAAAACGATCGAAGGCGCTTCTTTCTCACTTAATTTTTTCCCTGATAAAAAACTGGAGTTATACATCGATTCACTAATAGATAAAATAGCAAAGGCCCAGGAACCGGACGGTTACTTATATACGGCCCGCACCATTGATCCGCAAAACCCGCATAAGTGGGCAGGCTCGAAAAGGTGGGAAAAAGAAAGAGAACTTAGCCATGAACTTTATAACTCAGGACATTTATACGAAGCAGCCGCTGCACATTTTGCTGCTACAGGTAAAAAGAACCTGTTGAATATCGCTTTAAAAAACGCCGACCTCGTTTGTTCAGTTTTTGGGAAAGATAAACTCCATGTTGCACCCGGTCACGAGGTTATTGAAATGGGACTGGTAAAATTGTATCGCATCACAGGAAAGAATGAATATCTCGAAACAGCAAAATACTTTATTGAAGAAAGGGGGCATTACAATGGATATGATGCAAAAAGTAAGGACCCCTGGAAGAATGGTGCTTATTGGCAGGACCATATCCCCGTAACCGAT
>DASVNY010000729.1:0-7142 GCA_036383615.1 Chitinophagaceae bacterium | reverse complement strand
ACAATGGCTGTTTTTGAAGAGTTCATAAGTAAGCTGCGAGACTCGAGCTATGAGCCACGGGCTGCGAGACTTTAATTTCATTATTGAACTATTGGTCTCGAAGCTCATCGCTCGCAACTCGTGGCTTCTTAAAACCTGCTGATCTGCTCTTTCAACAATTTTCTTGCAAAGTGTATCCTGCTTTTGATCGTTCCAAGCGGCTCATGCAAAGCATCAGCTATCTCGTTGTATTTATAGCCATCAAAGTACAACAAAAAAGGTGTCTTAAATATCTCGGGCAATTGCATAATAGCCGTATTGATCTCTTTCATCCGCATGCTACTTTCTGCTCCATTGCTGACCGTTGCCTGTTTTTGATTCAATAAATACTCATTGGGGCTGCTATCGAAGATCGTTCGCTGTTTAGCTTTACGACGGTAATTGTTAATAAAGATATTCCGCATGATCGTAAACAACCATGCCCTGATATTAGTGCCTGCACTATACTTTTCTTTATTAGCAAGAGCCTTATAAAGTGTTTCCTGGTACAGGTCATTCGCCGCCTCTGTGTCCTTTGTTAAGTTGACTGCAAAGGGCTTTAAAAAATCAGCATTGCTCAGCAACATTTCATTAAAAGCCGTACCTGTCATTTTATTTCTGTTTAATTTTAGTAGCTTAAAGTTAAACAAAAAAACGACCCGGCCAAAACCATTTTTGTGAATGGAATACTAAAGGTTTAGATGGAAGTGAGATAATCCATCACTTCAGCCAAAGACCGCTTAAGCTGGATGCAGGGAGGCACCTTTTTCCGGTGCAATTGGCTGGCTTGCCCCGATATAACAGTAGTAATACCAGCAAAATGTCTTTCCACTCTCCGGATAAATTTATCAAAATTGAAATTGACGGGACCCGCGGTGAGGTGTATAAAGGCCACATCCGGTTTTTTAAGCCCCGCGACATACTCCACATCTTTCAAGGGCACATTTGTGCCCAGGTAAATAGTTTTAGCGCCCCGGCTCTTCAACAAATAATACATGAATAACAAACCAAGTTCATGATGCTCGCCCTCCGGAAGGTATAGCAGGAATGTCTTATCGATCTTTACATGCGAGACCGTTGTTTCAATAGCAACGATCAGCTTTTGTCTTATAACATTCGAGACCAGGTGTTCCTGCGCCGCATTGATATGACCGGTTTGCCATAACAATCCTATTTTCTCCAAAAAAGGAAAAATGATCTGTATAACCGTTTTCTCTATTCCTCTCAGCCCAATATAACCGCCAATGATCTTTTCAAATTCTGCAAAGTTGAGGTCAACCATTTCCTGTACCAACTCATTCACGATCCTTTCCTGCACCGCCTTCCCATCGCTGAGCGATAATATCCTTTCCTTTATCTCAGCCGGTTCCATCTTGCCGATATGAGAGATCTTGAACCCATATTTATTCAGGAGGGCCACATTCAAAACAGTTTTCAACTGATCATTGGAATAGTAGCGGATATTAGTGGCTGTACGCTGGGGTTTGAGAAAACAATAACGTTGCTCCCAAATACGGATAGTATGGGCCTTTATGCCCGAAAGATTCTCCAGGTCCTTTATGGTAAAGGCGTTCATTATATAATACTACAATCCGGTGTGAAAAAAGTTGAACTACTAAATAGGATCAGAGTTTATCATTGATCAGTTTGCCTGAATCGAGTAGCTTTTGTAGTTGCGCCTGCAGCCCAGGGCCATGCAAGGCATCGAGGTGGCGGAAATGATGCAGGTCAGTACCCACAATATCATAATAACTCTTCTTGATAAGATGCTGCGCCAACTCATGCACCGACCGGCCATAATAATTCCCCAATGAAAGCAGGTTTAGCTGGAACAAACACCCGATTGACTTTAGTTCATCGTAAAATGCTTTGTTCCCTTCCATATATATATATCTTTCCGGGTGCGCTATCACAGGTTGATAACCCTGCATCTGCATTTCAAATAAAATATCCTTCAGGCTAAAAGGCATATGTGCCAATGAAAATTCAACAAGCACTTTATTCCCACTGATGGTCAGCAAAGGTTTTCCATCCTTTAGCAATTCTTCCACGTGATCGTCTAAAAAATATTCAGCCGCTGCATTGATCTCAACAGGTATATTATTCTTTGCAACTTCGCCTCTTAAAACTTCAAGCTTTTCCAGTATTATCTCACGGCTGTTCTTGTACATATCCCACATAATATGGGGTGTAGTGATAAGTTTACTGAAACCAAGCTCCGACATTCCACTGATAAGTTTTAGTGAAGTGGCCATATCGGGCGAACCATCATCTATGCCGGGGATCAAATGTGAATGCATGTCTGTTTTCAACACACTAAAATCACTTTTGGAAGCAACTTCTTTCTTTGACTTTGAAAACAATTTAAACATGACACCGAAATTACTCAATAATGTGCAGTCATTAAAACAACAGATCCTTAAAATTCACGCTGTGGAAGAGAAGGAAAGACCTTATAGACAAGCTGGCTATTGGAAAATACCACATGCCAAACGGTGAGAAAGATGATCATCGTATCTGTATAAAAAGAAATATGCTGCTGGTACCACATCTCTACTTTTCCTTTATACTCAAATATCTTTTTATAGGTTGCCTGGATATCCTTGCTTTCCGAGATGATCTTCTCCTCATCCCTGAAAATAACGGACCCGATTCCTGTTATCCCGGGTCTTGAATTATAAATTTTAGCCTTTACTTCATCCGAATAAAGATCAAAGCTTTTTTTCATCAAGGGCCTGGGGCCAACAATACTCATATCGCCAAACACCACATTAAAAAGCTGCGGCAACTCGTTGATCTTTGTCTTTCTTAAAAACCGGCCCACCTTTGTTACTCTTGGATCATTACGCAAAGTGATCTCACCTGTGCCGATATTAGGGCTATCCTTCATCATGGTCGCGAACTTCCAGATATTAAATTCCCTGTTCTTATAACCAATCCTTTTTTGAAAATAAAACACTTCGTGTTCTCCTGTAAACTTCAGGATGATAATGATCGGGATTAAAATTGGCGACAGGATAATTAAAGCGACAAAAGAAACAAGAATATCAAAAAACCGTTTGATAAAACCGTACATAGTTATTTTTTAATGGGCCCTAAATAAAAACCCCTCAAAGATGAGGGGTTTTGGTCAAACTTGTATGTGAGATGGGTTAGTAAACAGATTTGATCTTCTCTACCACTCCGGCCATTTCCTCGTCTGTAATATTGGTTGAACAAGGTATGCTTAAACAACGCTGATAGATTTGATTTGATTTATCTTCCTTATTATAATAAACATCATCTTTAAACATCCGCAACTGGTTCATCGGCACCCAAAAAGGTCTCGACTGCATTTGATTATCGTTAAGCACTTTTAAAACCTCTTTTTGCTTGTCGGTTTTGAAAGTGAAGAGCCACATATTGCAATCCACATCCGGTTCGATCTGCTGAAAACCGATATCTCCCACCCCAGTAAGCTGGCTGCGGTAAAACTCATTGATCTCCTTTTTCCTTTTTACAAATGATGGCAACAACTCCATTTGACCAACGCCCATTGCCGCCAACACATTCACGAGACGATAGTTATAACCGATCTCATCATGCATATATTCAAACGGATCACTCTTGGCCTGCGTGGTAAGGTGCTTTGCTTTTTTCGCCAGCTCTTCATCGTTGGTTACAATAACGCCGCCGCCGCCTGTTGTGATGATCTTGTTGCCATTGAAACTAAAACAACCCATCATACCAAATCCGCCGGTATGTTTTCCTTTATAATAACTGCCTAATGATTCAGTAGCGTCTTCAATGATCTTCAGGTTATACTTCGCCGACAGTTTCATCAACCTGTCCATATCACAGATATTTCCCAACACATGCACCGGCATCATGCAACGGATGGTTCTTCCATCATTCACATAAAATATCTCGCCGTCTCTTTCGTCTGTTTCATTCTCTAAGAACTCCTCCAACAGGTCAAGGTCCATTTGCCAGGTAGCCGGGTCAACATCTATTAATATGGGATCAGCGCCGGTATATTTTATAGAATTGATGCTGGCAATAAACGTGATATTGGGTGCGATCACATAATCGTTTTGCTTCACGCCAGCCAGTAATAAAGAAATATGCAGGGCCGTAGTGCCACTGCTGGTAGCCACACCATATTTACATCCTGCAAATTCCGCAAGCATGTTCTCAAACTTTGTTACATAGGAACCGACAGATGAAACCCATCCTGTGTCAAGGCATTCCTTTACGTATTTCCATTCGTTGCCGGCGATGTTGGGGCCTGAGAGAAGGAGCATCTTTATTGTTTATGGTTTATAGTTTAGTGTTTATTGTTTCTATTGTGTTTTTCCGTTAATAGGAGCGGCCATAAACCAAAAACAATAAACAATAAACCTGGACTATATATTTCTGAATTTTTGCGAATGCGCATCCGTGATGATGCCGCTTTGCATTAGCTTGGCTATTTCCCTGATGCCATCAGGAACTTTCTTGGTGATCTCAAATCCCAGTTCCTTTTTTATTTTATCGCAGTTCACCCTGTAATCTCTCGGGTCCTCTGTTTTTTCTACATAAATAGCTTTGGCTTCAGGTATCTGTTTTTGAATTTCTTCCATCAGCATCCGCTTGCTATAGTTTTCTTTAGTATCCCCCACATTGAAAACATTGGCTCTTACCTTTTTCTTGGGTGATTGCAACACAAGCATAACCGCTCTTGCCAAATCATCTACATGGCAATAAGGGCGGTTGAATTGCGGTCCCCATATCTCCTGCTCACCTGTGAGGCAAACATTACGGGTAAATTCATTCACGGTTAGATCAAAACGTATCCTCGGCGAAAACCCATACACGGTAGAAAAACGCAGTGCAGTTGCACACATTTTCGATTTGCGTTTTTCAATCAGGATATAATTCTCAAATTTCACTTTCAATTCAGCATATAAAGAAACAGGTCTTAGTTCTGATTCTTCATCAACAAAAGAATCTGGATCGGTCATCTTACCATAGTTGCTGCAGGTGCTGGCAAAAACAAAACGTTTGATGCCCGCTGCTTCAGCTTTTTCAAACAGGTTAACCGAAGCTGTCCAGTTCACTTCTCTTGCTTCATCAGCAAATTTGGAACAGGCAGGATCGCCAACAATAGCTGCAAGATGTGCCACATGATCCATTCCCTCGAGCGCCCTGTCGATATCAGGATTATTGCGCAGATCGCCTTTCATAAATTCGAATCGCGGATGCTGGGCAACATCAAACAATGCATCACCTCCGAATTTTAATGAATCAAAAGCTCTTACATAAAATCCTTTGTTAAGAAGAATGCGCACAAGAACAGACCCAATGTAGCCTGCTCCTCCGGTTACTAATACTTTTTTCATAGATAATTTAATTGGTGGTTGTTTATTTGGCAATGTGATAGCCGGACAGGAACAAATGCTCAAGCCCGCTATTAAATAAGGTGTTTAATGCATCGTCTGGTGTTAATACGATCGGCTCGCCATTAATATTAAACGATGTATTCAAAACAATAGGCACGCCTGTTATCTTCTCAAATTCAGTAATGATATTATGATAATCAGGATTGGTGCTTTTTTGAACCGTTTGCACGCGACCGCTTCCATCAAAGTGAACGACTGCAGGAACCGCAGCTTTCTTCTCATCCCTGAACGGAACTACTTTTTCCATATAGTCGCAAGTGAACCCATCTTCCACTTCAAAATACTCTCCTACTTTCTCTGAAACAATTGATGGTGCAAAAGGCCTGTATGCTTCCCGGTATTTGATCACCGCGTTGATCTTATCTTTCATTGAAGCATCACGGGGATCACCGAGTATCGAACGGCAACCTAAGGCCCTGTCACCAAACTCCATTTTTCCATTGAAGAAAGAAACGATATTTCCTTTTGCCAAAAGCTCGGCTACTGCCTTTGCTTTGTTCTCCACTTTAGTGTATTTGATCTTTCTCCGATTCAATACCGCTTCTATTTCTTCATCACTAAAAGAGGGCCCGATATAGCTTGGATTATCCTGGTAAACCCTTGGCTCGTTATGCAACTGGTGAGCTACATACAAAGCAGCGCCGATACTATTACCTGCATCCGTAGGCGCATAGGGTATATAAATATTCTTGAACGGTGTTAGGCTGGTGATTTTTCCATTAAAAACAGAGTTCATAAAAAAGCCACCGCCCGCTACCACGTTATCACACCCTGTTAGTTTGTGCAAATGATTCAGCATGTGCACAGAAATATCTTCAGAAACTTTTTGCATGGCTTTGGCGATACGAATATGCCATTCTTCCGGTATCTCACCTTTCTTACCAATTCTTCCCCCTAAACCATCAACTAGTTTTTGTGTATAGATATTGGGTTGAGTGACCAATGCTCCTTTATAATAACTCTGGTCCAGTTCAAACAAACCATCATCCGTCAACTTGAGTGTTGAACGGATAAAGTCATACTCGGTTTTGCAATCAATATCATAAGCCGATAATGCCATCACTTTCCACTCATCGTTATCGGGTTTATAACCCAGCAACTGTGTGTAAGCGGCATATATCATCCCCAGTGAATGGGGTATTTCCAATGTTCTTAATGTTTCGATCTTATTGCCACGGCCAATACCAAATGTCACTGTTTCGAACTCACCGCGAAAATCTGCGGTGATGATCGCTGCTTCTTCAAATGGGGAAAGATAAAATGAGTTAGCCGCGTGAGTGCGGTGATGCTGCACATAATAAATGGGTGGCATTCCGGTCTCTTTGGGGAAATTCATCAACACCCATTCCTGTGGTTTGCGCCCCCCGATATTGAAAAGGTTATCGGAAATAGAGTAATAATAATCCTCTCTTCTTGTTCGGGTGCCGGAAATAAAGGGATTGAAAACGCATTGATGAGCCAACGGGTTCCAGGCCTGGGCAGCATAATCGCAGTCATGCAAACTGATGCCTAACTCTTTCAAACAAAATTTTACTGCCTCTGTAGGGAAAACCTTGGTGAATTTCTGCCGGTTGAACCTTTCTTCGGGTGCCGCTGCTTTCAAACTTCCATTCTTAACTATTGCCGCTGAAGAGTTGATCTCTCCGTGATTCAAACCTAAAACTATCATTCTCAATTATTGATTTTGGGGGACCGGGGTCAAAA
>DASVNY010000728.1:0-6123 GCA_036383615.1 Chitinophagaceae bacterium | reverse complement strand
GGTTTTTTCCAGCTGCTCGTATGCCTTGGCTTCGCTTGTGAAATAACTTTTCACATCCTGGTAAGAATTTATTCTCACTTTTGAATTAGCACCTGTTCCTGGATAAATAGTAGCAATAACGGCGGCATTCTTCCGGTAATCTTTCAGGAAAGCATTAGCTGTTGTCGCTTCATCTTCCGTATTGAATAAACCAACACGCAGTTCAGGGAACATCCAACCATTGTTTTTAAGATCAAGAATGGCATCAAATTCCAGCGTAAAGTTTTCGGTAAACTTTTTTTGATTGCTGGTCAGGTAAATAAATTGTTTATGTAAACGGAGCCAGTTGCCCGGGTATTTATCCAATTTCACCACTTCACCACTACCATTGGTGTTCCAGGCTGTGGGTAATTCAGCAATAGATTCTCCTTCAAATGCATCATAATATAAAATAGAGTCGCCGGGAATAAAGTCAAATTTCGAAAAACTCCTGATATTGTTTTCTTCGGCAACTACTGTTTCCGTGGCTGTTTCTTTTTTTTCTGTTTGAGTTGAGCCGGGTGCCGGGCTTGTATTTTTTCCTTCGGCTTTATCAAGAGCCTTGTCAATTTCTTTATCTACACGCTGGTCGGCTCTTTGCGTGGATTTATCTTTCACTTTTTTTAAAAGACTTCCCAATTGGGCATCGGCAGCAAATGGCAATGACATGATCATTGCAGCAAGAATAAGTGTGCGAATCATAGCAATAAGGTTTAATAGTTCAGGTCAAAACTATCATTGCACAGTTCGGTAACCAATCAGGGAGTGACTGAATTGTTGAAATCTATGTGTGAGTTGTCTTAAACAGAAGAGAGAATAAATATTCAATACTCAATCTTCAATGCTCAGTTCTTTGAATATTGAACATTGAAAATTGAATATTGAGCATTTCCCTTTAAAAGGAATTACCAAAGTGTCTTGCCCTGGTAGTAATCGAGCACCCTGGTACGCAAAACAAAATCATACTTTGCATTTACCAGGTTCACATTCACTCTGTCCAGGTTATTTTTAGCTGTAAGGTAGTCAACTGAATTGCCAACTCCGGAATTGAAACGTATCTCGGCTGCACGGAATGACTCGGTGAACGCATTTACCTGTTCCAATAAGGTCTTATACCTTTCCGAAGCAGTTGTCATATTAACATGGGCCTGGTCAATGGATTGCTGCAATTGTGTTCTTGTTGTTTTAGCGATCATTTCTCTATTCCTTAGATCAATTTGAGCTAGTTTAATACGGTTGCGGGCCGCCAGCGAATTAAAAATAGGAATGCGAAGATTCAAGCTTACCGTACTGAATAAGTTATTATTCAATTGATCACCGTAATTGATCTTATCAGAGCGGTAATTGTTCTGTTTATAGATAACAGGTGATGGATTTCCATTTACCACAACATAATTATCCGATACAAAATCTGTCGTGTTCAGAAAAACATCCCTCCTTGCAGCATCGGAATAGTTTGTATTGATATTTCCATTCAAACTCAATGTTGGGTACAATCCTCCTTTCGCCACTTTTACACCCGTCTCAGCACTTTGTTTCCTGAGATCAACTGCTTTTACCAATGAAAATTGCTGCAGAGCGGTTTGGTATATTTTATCAGGCGTTTCTTCATACTTCATCGCAAAAGAAGCGGCATCGAGTCTTTCCAGCGACATATTTCTGTCATAAGGCACATTCATAAACTGGCTAAGATTGATCTTAGCGGTTTCCACGGCATTTTGCGCAGCCAGTATAGCAAGCTGGTCATTGGCAAATTGTCCCTTGAGATCAGAAAGCAGGTAGGGCGCAATCGCTCCTTCTTTATTTAAGACTTCCAATCGCTCCACCTGCTTTTTAGAAAGCTCGGCCTGGTTACGGGATTGTGTTAACACATCTTCACTGCTCAATACCTGCAGATAAGCAAGGATGATATTGATCGTAAGATTATCCTTTGCCTGTTGCCAATCCATGGTAGAGGCGTCATAGGTAAGTTTGTTTTGCTTAACAGTGTTTTGCAAAGTCAATCCATTAAATAAGACAACGCCGCTGCTTACTCCATAATTAGCAAAATTGATCTGCTGATCGATATAGGAGTTGGAAAAAGGATCGATACTGCGACCACGATTGATGCCATGCCCTACGGAGCCATTCAGGTTGGGAAGCCTGTTCAACTTTGCCTGTTTCCAGCCTATCTCATCGGTCTCCGCCTGCAAGCCGCTTTGAAACACCTGTTGATTGTTGGCAATACCTGTTTCAACACATTGCTTCAGGCTCATCGTGCCTCCCTGCGAAAATGCAAACTGTGTCATCAATACCAACCCTGTTATTACTACTGTTCTTTTCATTGTATTATTATTGATAAGATTTATTTTCTCATGCAACGACCATTCCATCGAGCAGGTTAATGATACGGGAACCATACGAAGCATTCTTTTCGGAATGTGTTACCTGTATAATGGTGACTCCCTCGTTATTTAATTCTTTGAACCAACCCATGATCTCATCTCCCTGTTTTGAATTCAGGTTACCTGTTGGTTCATCCGCCAGTATTAACTTCGGCCTGGCGATCAATGCCCTTGCTATTCCTACTAATTGCTGCTGGCCACCGGAAAGCTGCGTAGGAAACAGGTCTTTTTTTCCAACGATATTAAAGCGGTCCAGTATATCACCCACCATTGCTTTTCTTTCAGGTGTTTTGATATTCTGGTAGATCAGCGGGGTTTCTATATTCTCATACACTGTCAATTCATCGATGAGGTGATAAGCCTGGAAAACAAAGCCGATATACTGTTTATACAAAGCCGACCGTTGCTTCTCTTTCATCTTATGCACCGACTCATGCAAAAAATTGTATTCACCCTGGTCAAACTCATCGAGCATACCAATAACATTCAGCAAGGTTGATTTTCCGGAACCTGAAGGCCCCATGATGGAAATAAATTCTCCTTCCTTTACAGACAGGTCAACATCTTTTAATAAAAAGATCCTGTTGTTGCCTGTGTTCACCCATTTGTAGATCCCTTTTAAGTCAAGCATATATTTTGTTTATTCTGTTTTTAAATTTTGTACAACATTGTTTTTGGCAGCCTTTATCACCTGTAACGCAACAAGGATCATGGTGGTCACCGCCACCAATGCGATCGAAATAATAAATGGTTGCAGCCCCACACTAACCCGATAAGCATACCCATCCAGCCAGCTTTTCATAAGGTACCATCCCACAGGACAGGCGATCAATCCTGCGATGATGACAACCGTCGTAAATTCTTTCAGGAATAAACCGATAATATCAGGCAATGATGCGCCCAATACTTTCCGGATACCAATCTCTTTAATTCTTTGATGAATGCTAAGCGATACTAATCCCAATACTCCCAGTAATGCGATGATGAGGGCAAGAAAGGTGGCTGAATAGGCAGCTTTCTTCAATTGAAGCTCGCTGGCATATAATTTTTTTAAGGTATCATCCATAAACACATACTCAAAAGAATTTCCGGGCAGCAGCACCGCCCATTTCTTCTGAATAGCCTCAATAGACGCACTTATATTTCCCGGTTTTATCTTAAATGAAAGAAAACGATAGATATTAGTACGATTGAGGCTTAGAAAAATGATCGGTGCCACCTGTTGTTGCATAGTGTTGAAATGAAAATCACTTGTCACACCCTGTATTGTATAAAAGGTATTATCACCATAAATTTTCACCTGTTGACCGATCGCTTCCCGGTTGTCGTTCCAGCCGAGGGCTTTTATAGCTTTTTCGTTCAACACAATTTTTGATGAATCAATAATGCCGTTTGTTTCAAGAAACGCCCCTGCCTTCATCGCAATCTCATAGGTAGAAGGATAATATCCGTCAGAAGTTAATAACTGTGCGGCTATGGCCTGGGTTGAATCATTGCCAGCTTTATAAATGCCTCTTTGACCACCGTTATTTCCATCAGGGATTTCATAGGAAAGAGAAACATTACTCACTTCCGGCATTCTTGCAAATTCGTTCCTGATTGTTGCCATTCTCTGTACACCTGCGGGTGACCAATCTCTCGGCACCTGTGATGAAACAACGAATTCCTTATTATACCCAAGGCTTTGGCTAAAAAAATAAGAAACCTGGTTGCTGACAACTACGGCACTGATCAAAACGATCAACGCGATACTGAACTGAAACCCTACAAGGGATTTGCGGAATACAATTTTTTCTTTGGCTGTTTTTAGTTTCCCTTTTAGCGAATCCACAGATTTCATAGCGGACAAAACGAAGGCGGGGTATAAGCCAGCAGCGATCCCTACCACAACGATCAATGTTATGGGAAACGCTATAAAATAAAAAGGGAACCCTGATAATACAGGTATGTCGGCTCCTACCATCTTATTGAAAAAAGGACGGAACCATGGATAGGTTAAAAATGCCAGGAAGGTTGCTGCTGCAACAAGAATAAATGATTCTGTGAGGAACTGGAAAATAAGCTGCCGCCGCATGCTCCCTAATACTTTCCTGATGCCTATTTCTTTCATACGGCTTCCGGACCTGCTAATAGCTATATTGATAAAGTTTACAATAGCCATTAACAAAATAAAAAAACCAGCAAATGAAAGTATATACAACATTCGTTTTACCAACCCCTGGTTTTGCCGCAAATAATAATCCGTCAGTAAAACAGGTTTAACTGTAATTATTTTTTGTAAAGCCGGGTTCACATTCTGCTGCACAAGCTGTTGAATAGGTTTTTCAATATCCTTTATTGAAATTCCTTTTTTAAGCTCTACAAACGATGCAATAAACATATTATCCCATGAGTCTTGACCAAGTCTCCCAAAATAAGTCATAGCACTCATCGGGATAAAGAACGAGTTGGGATAATCCCTGGCGAGATTGGTAACTGTGTTCCTGGAAAGATTTCTCAGCACGGCAGAAACCGTGAATGCATGGTTGCCTCCCGAAAAGTTTTGGATGGAAATAGTCTCTCCAATTATGTTTGTTTTTCCAAAATATTTGATAGCTATGTCTTCCGTGATCACCACTGAAAATGGATCACGAAGGGCCGTGCCGGCATTACCATGCAACGTTTCAAACCCATACATAGCCAGTACCGTGCTGTCTCCAACCTGTAGGTTTTCTCTCAAATGCTTATCTCCCTTTGATACTACCGAAGTAATACCGTCGTATCGGTAATAGTTGGTGACGAGATCAGGATAATCTTCTTTTAATCGTTTTGCAATGGGTCCGAATGTTGCCAGCTCATACCCTACGTTCGGATCTGTTGAAACAGTGGTAAGGATACATTGCTGGCTTGTATTCTTTAATTGCCTGTTTACCTGCCATTCGCTCCATATATAAGCTCCGATCAGCAGGGCAAATGTGATGCCTGCAAATAATCCCAGGATGTTTACAAAGGAATAAAACCTGTACTTCGTAAGATTTCTCCAGGCTATTTTAAAATAATTTCTGATCATAGTTTATCTTATAAGCGTGACACTATTCACCATTCACCACTCACCATTGACAATTCGCTACTCTGTTCTCAATGATTTCACGGGGTTTGCAAGCGCCGCCTTCATTGCCTGGAAGCTGATAGTAAATAAAGCCACCAGGAACGCCGCCGCCGCTACCATTATAAATATCCAGATACTGATATTGATCCGATACGCAAAATCATTTAGCCATTCTTTCATGAACCACCAGGCCACCGGAAAGGCGATCAACGATGCGAGCAGCACCTGTTTCAAAAAATTCTTTGACAGCATCGTTACAATATTGATGGTGGTGGCCCCCAGCACTTTTCTTACACCAATTTCATGAATGCGCTGTTGCGTGCTATAAGTGGCCAACCCCAGCAAACCGATACAGGCAATGAATACTGCCAGTATGGAAAAGATGCTGAATACACGCTGCGTTGATTGCTCAGCATGGTATTGATTCGCCAGCGTTTGGTCAAGAAAAGCATAATGGAAATTATTGTTCTTAATAAATTTCTTCCACACTTCTTCTGCAGCGGCTATCGTTCGTTTAAAATCCGAAGATTTGATCCGCAGTGCCGTGTTAAATGTGCCATCTCCGAATTTGGTGCTGTTGGCAAATATCAAAGGAGTGATCGGTTGATGCAATGATTGAAAATGAAAATCTTT
>DASVNY010000727.1:0-2680 GCA_036383615.1 Chitinophagaceae bacterium | reverse complement strand
GTCATGCTGGATGGGGATGGGGCCGTGCTGATGCAAATGGGTTCATTGCCTACGATCGCTGATCATATAAAAAACAATTTCGTTCATATTGTTATTAATAATGGCAGCCATGAATCAGTGGGCGGCCAACCAACCGAAGGGTTTTTTGCAGATCTCACTACAATCGCATCAGCGAGCGGTTATGAAAAAACAGTTTGTATCAGCAATGATGAGGAATTGAATGAGTGGTTAAAGAATGGTCTCAATGATAGCATTGTTCAGTTCGTTGAGATCAGGACCAATAATAGCAGCAGAAAGGAATTGGGAAGGCCGGCTGGTAAGCCGGTGGAATGGAGAGATGAATTTATGAAGCAAAACAAAAGAGATCATTAAATTGACCTCATGCAACAATTAGTGCAAGGCGAAGGATCGATAAAGCGGGCTGCTGAAATACTTATTAAAGCGGGTCACCGGTCTCTATTTCTCATAGCCGGAAAGCATTTTTTTGATGAGAATGATCTTTCGTTTTTACACGGAATCACGGTCAAGCAATACACGAAACTGGGAAGTAATGTTGAAGAAGAAGAGATCAGTATTGCCTATAGTGAATTTCAACAAAGTGATGCAACAGCTTTGCTTTCGATCGGCGGCGGCAGTGTGATGGATCTTGGCAAAGCCATTATTTACTCAGCAACTAAAGCATCAGCGCCTATTCCTTTTTTTATTGCAGCACCCACCACAAGTGGATCAGGAAGTGAGGCTACAGCATTTGCAGTGGTTTATAAAAAAGGTAAGAAGGAATCTTTGGTGAATGACTCCTTATTACCGGTTGTTGTGATACTCGATCCTGAACTGACATATTCTTTATCATCTTATCAAACTGCTGTTTCGGGTATGGATGCCTTGTCGCAGGCAATTGAATCTTATTGGAACAGGAATGCGACCGGCGAGTCAAAACAATTTGCGGAAAAAGCGATCAATCTTTGGAAGAAGTATTTTTTGACCGCTGTTAAAAATGGAAACGATGCCGAAGCAAGAAAAGGAATGCAGGATGCGGCATACTATGCCGGTAAGGCTATCAACATCACGCGAACAACAGGGCCGCATGCATTGTCATATTTCCTGACTGCAAAATTTAATGTGCCACACGGGCAAGCCGTATCATTATTCCTGCCTGCCTTTTTTATTTATAATTTACCTGGGAAAGAACTTTGTTCTTTATTAGGTGTAAAGGATGCAGTGGAAGCTTCCACCTGGATCAAAGACATAATGAAGCAAGCAGGAATGGCTACTTCTCTTGCTGCATTGGGAATTAATAAAAAGGAAATACTTAATGATCTGCTCGGTGAAGTGAATGAAGAACGGTTTGCAAATAACCCGGCGGCATTTGACCGAAGCAAACTGTATGCGTTGCTGGATGAACAAATTTGATTGTAATGAGTTTTTTTTCTGAATATACACAGGTCTCAAAACTCCTGCAGCAAAAGCAGCAGGTGGTTTTTTATGCTGAAAGCAGGCATTACTACCCGTATTTTGAAAAACTGATCAATGATCTATCCCGGGAAGGAATTGAAATATGCTATATAACATCAGATGCTGATGACGGTTTACTCAGGCAATCGCTTCCCAACATGAAGGTGGTTTATGTTAAATGGATGCTTGGCTTTTTGTTCTCCCGCATTAAGGCAGATGTGATGATCATGACGATGACTGATCTCGATAATTATCTATTCAAACGATCACCGGCTGTTGGGTCCTATATCTATATTTTTCATGCGGCGGTGAGCACACATCAGCAATATCGCCAGGAAGCTTTTTATCATTATGATTGCATCTTTTGTGTGGGAGAATACCAGCAAACGGAAATAAGAACAACGGAAAAACTAAATGATCTGCCGCAAAAGGAATTGATGGCGTATGGTTACCCGCTTTTTGATGAGATCGAAAAGAAAACAGCAGGTAGAAACACAGGAACAAAAAATATATTGATAGCCCCATCCTGGTTTGATGGTTGCATTTTTGATGTTTGTCTCGAAGAACTATTGCAGCAGTTATCAGCTTTGCCCTATAAAATAATTCTTCGGTCACATCCCGAATATGAAAAAAGGAAGCGAAAGGAATTTAAAAGGATAAAGAAAGATATAGCCGCTTATTTCAATGTTGTAATTGACGATATGCCTAATATTCTTGACAGGCTTACGACAATCGATATGCTTATTACAGATCGTTCAGGCATTGCATTGGAGTTTGCTTTTGGCGCCGGCAAACCGGTATTATTTATTGACACTTCGCTAAAACAAACCAACCCGGATTGGAAAAATCTTCAGATTGAACCGGTAGAGAATTCATTGAGAAAAGAAATAGGGGTTTCTGTTCCTGTCAACCTTGACGGGCTGCAGCCGGCATTAAAAACACTTGAAGAACTTAGTAGTGGATTTGAAGAACGGGTCACGGAATTAAAAAGAACGCTTTTCTATAACTCTGATGAGAATTATAAAAAGGGGCTTGAATATGTGCTGCAGAAAATAAAAAGAAACTAATCAGCAGTTTTATCTTCCTGTTGACCGCTTTCCTTCAATTTGCGACCGGAAAAAAAAGCCTTGATACGATGCCATGACATTTTGATCCAGAAGGCGGCGCCCAATACGGCAGCTACAGCCACCTGCACAAGATAGCTACCGCTTCCGGGATCAATATATAA
>DASVNY010000726.1:0-4896 GCA_036383615.1 Chitinophagaceae bacterium | reverse complement strand
CAAAAGCCAATGTTGAGAAAAGAGGGTTCCTGGATATTGACCTGGATCCTTCGCTTGACCTGTTTGCCGCTATCGAAAGGCTGAAGAGGGAAAAGAATGCGGTGCTGCTGGCTCACTACTACCAGGAGCCCGACATCCAGGATGTGGCGGACTATATCGGCGATAGTTTGGGCCTTGCGCAACAAGCTGAAAAGGCAAGTGCGGACATGATCGTTTTTGCGGGTGTTCACTTCATGGCCGAAACTGCTAAGATCCTGAATCCTACAAAAAAAGTGGTGATACCAGATCTGAAAGCGGGTTGTTCACTCAGCGATAGTTGCCCCCCTCCATTATTCAAAAAATTCAAAGAACAACATCCCGATCATGTGGTGGTGAGCTATATCAACTGCAGCGCCGGCATCAAAGCATTGAGTGATGTGATCTGCACCAGCAGCAATGCAAAGATCATTGTTGAAAGCTTTCCAAAGGACCAACCTATCATCTTTGCGCCGGATAAGAACCTGGGAGCCTATATCAACAAAGTGACGGGAAGAAATATGCTGCTCTGGAACGGCGCCTGCATGGTGCATGAGATATTCAGTCTCGAAAAGATCACCAAACTAAAAGTACGTCACCCGCATGCAAAACTGATCGCCCACCCCGAATGTGAGGACCCGATCCTTCGCATCGCGGATTATATCGGCAGCACAACGGGATTGTTGAAGTACACACAAACCGACTCTTCACAGGAATATATCGTGGCTACAGAAACAGGTATCCTTCACCAGATGATGAAAGCATCGCCGCAAAAAACGTTTATACCAGCGCCTCCAAATAATAGCTGTGCCTGCAATGATTGCCCGCACATGAAGCTGAATACACTCGAGAAATTATATCTCTGCATGGAATATGAAACCCCGGAGATAAACATGAATGAAGAGTTGCGTTTAGCCGCATTAAAACCGATAGAAAGGATGCTGGATATTAGTGCGAAGGCGGGATTATAGTAATTTTAAAGGAAGTATTTTACGGAAATGATACCGAGACTTCTTTTTCTAATTTCTATTGCTTTTAGCTTATCCAATTGTTTAGCCGGAAACACAAAATGTTGTGAGCATATTTCCACCGACACAATTTCTAAAGGATTTTACATTGAGCGATACAGAACTTTCTGCGGCGGCGTATTCGGTGAATTGACCCAATGCTATATCACCGATTCCACTACTTTCAGGCAAAAAATAGGTTCTTATGACGAACATGATTTTTTGAGCATAAATCTTAACGACGATAAAATTGAAGTGTACAATATACAACCAGGTTTAATTTCTGATACGGTAGAAAGGAAAAAAATAGCAAAAGCTGGTTTACTTACGTATCAGCATACCGCTAAAGAATGTCTTTCCACAACTCCTTTATTCGGAAAAAATACGATCGCCTGTGACACAAATTTTTATCAGGCCTCTTCTTACAAAACGGATGACGGTAACTATATAACACAAATTCAATACAAATGCGGGAACGATTTTCTAAATGCCGTTTTTTATACAGACTCCGCAAGGTTTTGTGTTTTTATTGGTGTTTACAAACCAGGTGATTTTGAAGGTAACTACAGTGTTCAACAGGATAAGGATGATTTTGATTTCTATAATATTACTGATCGAAGAACAAGAGATACAACTAACGCTAAAACATATTTGTTGGCTGATCTGAAAAAAGGAAAACTCATCAATGTTTGTAACAATAATGAGAAATAGAAAACAAGCGACCTTTATTAATTAAACAACATGGCACTTCTAAATAATATCCGGAACTTTTTCAAAAATGGTTATAAAGTTGGGTTTTTGTTGTTTTTACCGATAGCAATATATTCCTGTAAGCAAGAGACAAGAAAATCCGAATTCATAGGTACTTACAAGATTGACAAAGTCGTTCCAGTTAACCCCGACTCAACATTTCGCATGCAACAAACATCCGATTGGAGAATTTTACTGAAAGACAAAAACAATTTTCATATTTATGGAACTAATATAAATTTCATTGGTTTTTGGGATGTAAAAAATAATGGCACAAAGGAATACAGCATTCTTTTCAAGGTGGCGGTATGACAACCACGGCCAGGTTTAATGGCAATGAAATCTATTTTGATAAGCCACATGGTCTCCTGAATAATCTTTTTTCAGAAGCGCTATTTGTTAAAAAGAAGTGACGGCAGCGAATTGAATAGCGTGCAACCATGATGACGGGTTGGATCTCATCCGATTAATAAGCTAATCCGTATCAAAACCTACTCTAACTTTGGACCAATAACCAACCGGCAATGAAACCAAAACAAGATAGCCCCGGCGTTTATTTCCCACCTCCGCTGATCTATACCCTGATCTTTCTAATCGCATTTTTTATGCAAAAGAAAGTACACATAGACAACTCAGCCTTTCAATTGAATTTAATTAAAGGAGTGGCAGTTTTGTTTTTTGCAGCAGCGATTTATTTTCTTGTAATGAGCCTTACACAGTTTATTAAAACAAAGAATACAGTTGTTTTAATAAAACCCGCTTCTTCTCTTCAAACAGGCGGGGTTTATGGAATTTCACGTAACCCGATGTATGTGGCCCTGGCTTTTGTTTTTCTTGGCATGACATGTCTTATTGGAAACTGGTGGAATATCATCCTGTTCCCGTTACTTATTTTCATCATGCAGGCCTATATCATTAAAAGCGAAGAAAAATACTTAGAGCGGGCCTTTGGCAACAAATACCTTGAATATAAAAGAAGGGTAAGAAGATGGCTGTAAAAGCAGCATTATGGACCAGCACAATACTAATAAAATCAAAACAAAATCGTACGAGGATCAGTACCGGCAACAGCTTTTATCAGTTTGGGAAGAATCGGCATTAGCCACGCATGATTTTTTAACTCCAGCGGATTTTAAAGAGATCAAAGAAGCAGTAGCAACAATCGATTTTAATGATTTTGATGTCTATTGCCTGCTTGATGGAGATATGCTTATTGGATTTGTCGGAGTGACCGGTCAAAAAGTAGAGATGCTTTTTTTGTTACCCCGGTATTTTGGCCTTGGCCTGGGTAAACAGCTCATGAACTTTGCCATAAACGAATTAGGCGCCGACAAAGTTGATGTGAACGAACAAAACAAAAAAGCAGTAAAGTTCTATGAAAGGCTCGGCTTTGAAACCTATGAGCGAACGGATAAGGACGACCAGGGAAGAAATTATCCTTTGCTTAGAATGAAATTGAAAGTTTAGTAAATTGGTTGACGTAACAGCTCAAATGAATACTACAGCACAAATAGCCAAACACCTGAGAGATGTTCATTTCGGCGGGAACTGGACATCCGTTAACTATAAAGAAACCCTCGCGGATGTGAGCTGGGAAGAGGCAAGCACCAAAGTCTATTCTTTTAATACGATCCTTACACTAACCTATCACACGCATTATTATATCAGCGCAGTACTAAAAGTGTTGCAGGGTGAACCGCTTAATGCAAAAGATCAATATAGTTTTGATCACCCACCGGTTCAATCAAAAGAGGAATGGGAACAATTGCTGGAAAAAAAATGGAGTGATGCCAAACTATTTGTGGAGCTTATCGAACAATTGCCCGACAGCAAGCTTACCGAAATCTTCATTGACGAAAAGTATGGCACTTATTACCGCAACCTGGCGGGCATTGTCGAGCATCTTCATTATCATCTGGGGCAGATCGTTTTGATAAAAAAAATACTGAGAGCGAATAGTTAATCCAGCCAGCCGCAACCACGCTCTTATTTGTCGTATCTGCACCCGCCATTTATTAAAATAAAAAACAAAATTTGTGTGAATCAAACCAACAAAGCATGCGAAAAATAATTTTACTGGCACACCTCTCGGTTGATGGTTTTGTGGCCTCGCCCGATGGCGGCTTTGGTGGATTTGATCCATCTGATGAGAACCTGCCCTTTGTATGCAAGCTCACAGAAAGCGCAGATGCAGCTTTATTTGGGCGCAACTCTTATGAACTGCTCGAACAGTATTGGCCAACGGCGAAAGACCGTCCTGGCGCTAAACCCGAAGAAATAGCCTACTCAAATTGGTATAACAGCGCCGAAAAAATTGTTTTCTCCAAAACCCTAACTACACAGGGAAAAAACAACACGAGGGTTTTCGGCAATATTATTCCTGAAGAGATCATCGGTATTAAGAATGAGCCCGGCAAAGACATCCTGATCTTTGGAAGTCCTGCTGTCACCAGGCATCTTATACAACATGACCTGGTCGATAGCTATTGGCTGTTCCTCTATCCCGCACTATTTGGAGAAGGCATTCCCTTATTTGAGCATAGCAATAAGAGCAGACAGCTCAAATTGGTAAAGACGGAACAGCTTTCAAAAGGAGAGCTAATGATCAATTATGAGCCGGTGAAATAGTGTATAACCCTTGCGTTCATTGCGCAACCCCTGCGTTCATTGCGATACTGTCACCCCCTCTTATCGAAGAAGGAATCGCAAAGGCTATGAACCGCAGGGGCCGCAAAGAGTTTTAAAACAAAAGAGCTCTTAGCGCCTTCGAGGCTACGAAGAAAATAAATACAATTAGCTTTGCCCCACAATAATTGTAAATGCTCCTCTCTTCTTCTAATCCATTAAAGAACGATAACCGGATCGAATGGCTGATCGGCTTTCTTTGTTTGACCGTGTATGCCGGCACATTATTTTTTCCATTGCTGGACAAAGATGCGGCGCACCACGCCAATATCGCCCTGCACATGCAGCAAACGGGAGATTACTATAGTTTAATAGATCGGGATAACGATTATCTCGACAAACCACACCTATTGTTTTGGGTAACGGCAGGGTTCTTTAAGATCTTTGGTGTTACGACAGTTGCGCACAGGTTGCCGGCGTTATTGTTTGCATTAATATC
>DASVNY010000725.1:0-2891 GCA_036383615.1 Chitinophagaceae bacterium | reverse complement strand
TTATGGCACGCAGACCTTACGGGATAAATATTTATTCTACCCGCTTTACGATACTATCAAAGCCATTGCCCAAACATTTGCCAACCTGAACCGCTTTAAATTAAAAGGTCGTTCAAAAACATCCGCACAGGGTAGTGGTGATTATCAATTAGGCTATAATATTCCAAGAGGATCTGTAACAGTAACTGCCAATGGACAAACATTGGTGGAGAATGTGGATTATGAGATCAATTATGATCTTGGAACATTAAGAGTAGTGAACCAGGCTATTCTTGCTTCCGGTGTGCCGGTTGATATTCAGTATGAGAACCAGGCCATGTTCAATATTCAACAGCGAAACTATATGGGTGTTCGCTTTGATTATCTCGCTAATAAAAAATTGACACTGGGCGCCACAATAGTGAAGCTGGGCGAAAGACCTTTCTTTATCAAACAGTCTTATGGAGAGGACCCTATTCGCAATGCCATGTATGGGTTTGATGTTGATTATCGCAATAACCTGCCAAGGCTGACAAAGTGGTTGGATAAACTTCCGTTCTATTCAACTAAGGCCATGTCTTCGATCACGGCCTATGGAGAAGCGGCGATATTGGATCCTGGTCACGCCAAACAAATTGGAAAAGGCAATGGTGGTGTTATTTATATTGACGATTTTGAAGGAACCCGTGCCTCCATTGATCTTCGTTTCCCATTGATAAGCTGGACACTTGCTTCTATTCCGCAGGGGAATGGATTGTTCCCTGAATCCGGACCTGCATTTAATAATAACCTGGAAAGTGGAAAGAACAGGGGAAAGATCGCCTGGTATAATATTGAACCCGTTTTGCAGGAAAGAAGAAATCAAAACAATCCATTAAGGAATATGCCCAATTTCCTTGATGAGATATCAAGACCTGAAACAAGACAGGTGTTACAACAAGAAATTTTCCCGAACAGGAGCCTTGATTTCGGACAGGGACTACTCACCACTTTTGATGTTTCTTTTTTCCCGAAGTTCAGAGGGCCTTATAATTTTGAAACGAATAGTAGCCGGGTTAATAATCTCGGAAGACTTACTAATCCAACACAAGCCTGGGGTGGTTTGATGCGGAATATCGATCAAACCGATTTTGAAACAGGTAATATTGAATTCATTGAATTTTGGTTGCAGGATCCATTCATCGCCAATACTGCCAATCCCGCCGGGGGAGATCTTTATTTCAATCTTGGAAATATTTCGGAAGATATATTGAGAGATGGTAAACGTTTTTATGAGAATGGCCTGCCTACACCTTCTTCACCATCCACACCTGTTGATGAAAATACAGTCTGGGGCAGGGTGCCTTCAAATCCATTACAGGTTACCAATGCATTCAGCAATGATCCGAATGATCGTGCTTTCCAGGATGTGGGTTTTGATGGCCTGACCGATACAGACGAAGCAACAAAATTTGCTCAATACCTCAACACGCTTCAAATAAATTTCGGGGCCGGTTCAGAAGTGTACCAGCGTGCATTACTCGATCCATCCAATGATAACTTCAAACCTTACCGTGATGCGAGTTTCGATCAGTCAAATACCGGCATATTGGGTCGATATAAGAATATCAACAACCCGCATGGCAACTCACCTGTGGCCAATGATGGTGATTTCGTGAACGCGTTTACACAATATCCCGATGGTGAAGAATTGAACCGCGATAATACATTAAATGAAGTTGAAGAATATTTTCAGTATAAAGTGATGCTTAAGCCCAACACTGATATTGACATGCAGGTTGGGAAAAACTATATTACTGATCGCAGGAATGTTACAGTGAACCTGGCAAACGGTCAGCAAAGAGATGAGATATGGTATTTGTTCCGTATTCCTATAAAAGATTATCAGCAGAAAGTAGGCAATATCCCTGACTTCAAATCGATTCGCTTTATCAGGATGTTCGCTACCAATTTTGCTGATTCTGTAACCATGCGTTTTGGTAAACTGGAACTGATCCGTAACCAATGGCGCAAATTCAACTATGAAGTTGACACTACAGGGCAATATAAATTGTTGCCAGGCACCGATCCTACAGAAGTGAATACACTGGCGGTGAACCTTGAAGAGAACGATCAGCGTCAACCAATCAAGTATGTTATCCCCCCAGGCATCGAAAGACAACAACAGCTTAGTAATAATAATGTGCAGTTATTCCTGAATGAGCAATCATTGAGCATGAGGGTGTGTAATCTTCAGCCCCAGGAAGCAAGAGGCTTGTTCAAGACAATGAACATGGATATGCGTCAATATGGAAAACTGATGATGTTCATTCATGCTGAAGCTATCAATAATCCTAATGGCATTGCTGATGATGACCTGACTGCTGTTGTTCGTATCGGTAGCGATTTTGTCACTAACTATTATGAAGTAAGGATACCGCTGAAGAAAACAAATTGGGGTGAATTGGATAGCGCCAAGATATGGCCCGCTGCCAATAGTCTTGATTTTGACCTTAATGAGCTAACCAAATTAAAGCAACGCAGGAATAGTGCGGCGGTTTCCTCATCCACTTATTATAGCGAAATATTAGCTGATAACAGGAAATATGGTATCATCGGCAACCCGAACCTTGGTGAAGTGAGAGGAATGATGCTGGCAGTTGAGAATACTTTTGCCGAGCCGGTTTGTGCTGAAGTATGGTTCAATGAACTTCGTTTCTCTCATTTGGATGAAGAGGGTGGTTATGCGGCCCTCGGTCGTGTTGACATACGCTTAGCAGATCTTGGTTCAATTTCTTTATCGGGTTCTATCCGCAGCCAGGGCTTTGGAACACTCGAACAAAGAGTAAATGAAAGAAGCCGTGAGGATCTTTCAACCATCGATCTTTCGACCCAGATAGATGCAGGAAAATTATTACCGAAAAAACTGGGTG
>DASVNY010000724.1:0-3323 GCA_036383615.1 Chitinophagaceae bacterium | reverse complement strand
CGTTATAAAATTTATTGATGCTTTTGATAAATGAATTCCATTCTTCAAACTCCTTTTTCTTAAGAATCGATTTATTGACAATAATTGTTTTGCTGTAAACGACCGTTTTCCCTTTGTTCACATAGCTGCCCTCAAATGTGTAATCAGTTGTAGTTCTCTTGAATGATTCGGGCAGATAATCCACTTTATAACCTTCGGGTATGTTCAATTCGGTCTGAACAACATAGTGAAGCTTGTGGTCAAATTCAAAATCATTCATCCGGTCAGCTTCCATTTCATAACCGGAAAGTTCTTTGTCCCAATCCATAACGACGTATAATTCCTTACCGGCTGATGTGACCTGGTTATTGGCCTTCAGATCATAACCAACTTCCAAAGGTTTTTGGCGATCACCGAAATCGGGATGCTTGATATTGCTGACAATAATATTATCATCGCCCCGGCGAAGGAAAGAAGATAATGCCTCCTTTTTATTTTCGCTCCGGATGGAAGCATAGGCCCTTTGCACAGATATTTTGGCCTCCCCATTATACTCATTGATGGCTGATCCATTCAATACAGTTCCTTCTATATTCAGTTTACTGGTCCGCTTCACTTTGTTTCTTTCCGAAGGGAACACCGGCACTTTGTCAAGAATATGATTGGGCCCGTCTTCTATCAGTACTTGTTTTCCCTGGATACGCTGCGCATAATCATTGATGGCGATATAGTCTTCTGTTCCGTCGAGGAAATAACGTTTCCCATTTAATACCACGGAGCATATCATGTGGTTGTCCACACATAAAGATGGAAGACTATAATCATATGGCAGATCGGAAGTACCGATCCAGGTGAGTCTTGCATCATAGCCCGCCAGCTTCAGCATTTCCTTCATCAGGTTGGCCTTGCCTTTACAATCACCATATTTTTTATTAAATACATTCTGTGCAGCATCAGGTTTAAATCCCATGATGCCATCTTCAAATGCGATATAACGGATATTATCCTGCACCCAATAAAATATGGCTTCAACCTTTTCCATGTCCGTTTTTTTCCCGCTGATGATGGCATCCACTTTTGATTTGAGCTGATCAGGTTTATTGCCGATACTGTCGCAAAGCGAGCGGTACCATCCATATAGATCCTTCACACTTTCAAACAACACTTTTCGCTGGCCATTCTCTGTATATGCTTTGCTTACGCAAACAATATGGGGGTAGCTGATAGCATGATTGGGTGATCCCGGCTCCCGTTTATAGGCCGGAACATTACTGGTGCGATATACTATTTTCGTAACATCTCCTTCTTTGGCAGAAGTCTTTTCAATTCCGGCACCACTGAAATTGAATTCACGCAGGTCAATATCCATCCAGGACGGCACATGAAACTCCACCAGTTTTTCTACAACCGGGATTGAGTTGCTCATGTAAAAAGAAGTGAGATACTTGATATCCCTGTAGTTCTCCTGGTATTTATAGGTAAACGCCTTTCCCTTTTCTTCCAGTGCAAACTTGATCACACAAAGCCGGGCATCACTATGAAAGATATCATCATCATTATATGAGCCGCATTGTTTTTGCAGGGTGACTTCCTTTCCTTTTCCATTTATGGCCTTTACATTATCGATAGATACTTCTTCGTTATAAAAAAGTCCATCCTCATACTTCATGAAGTCACGCAAGGGAACCAGGGTTACCTCTGTGCTGGTTTGCGCCTTCACTTTTTTTTCTCCATTGGCAGGATTGCTGTTCAACGAAAAACTAATGACCTCTTTATGCAGCAAAGCCACGGCATCTGCTTTAGGAAATTGTGTTTTCCATGCATTTACCTTATCCGCAAAATCTGTTTGAGAAAAACCAGGAAGAGAAACAGCGAGAATAAAAAATAAAAACAGGTTCCTCCCGGGAAAGAGTCGGTAGAAAAAATTCATAGCATAGTTTGTTTTGGCAACGGGTAATAAGCCGCAAAAAGCAGGTTTACACGACTTGTAAAATAAGAAAAAAATCCGTTGCCTCCGCAGCCCGCAAACTATTCTTTCATCATCGTTTTAATAAGGGTTTCCACCTCCTCAGCATTCGGTTTGCTGAAATAATCCCCATCACTTCCATAAGCGGGACGGTGAGCTTTGCCGGTGATGGTCCTGGGAGCAACATCAAGATGCTTGTATCCGCCTTGTTCTTCCATCACTTTATTGAACATATATGCAGCGGCTCCGCCGGGCACATCTTCATCTACAAAAACGATGCGGTTGGTTTTTTTGAGTGATTCAAGGATCGTATGATGAATATCAAAAGGCAATAAAGTTTGCACATCCACAATTTCACAACTGATGCCCTGTGCTTCGAGAGTGGTTGCTGCTTCCTGCACAACCCGTAGTGTAGAACCATAGGAAACGATAGTGATATCCGTTCCTTCTTTTATGATCTCCGGAACACCTAAGGGAACTGTAAAATCTAAAAGATTGGATGGTAATTTTTCTTTCAGGCGATACCCATTCAAACACTCGATCACGATGCCGGGATCATTGCTGCGTAATAATGTATTGTACATTCCAACAGCCTGTGTCATATTTCTTGGCACGCACACATACATGCCGCGGAGTGAATTGATCACCATTCCCATTGGGGAACCACTGTGCCAGATACCTTCGAGACGATGACCTCTTGTGCGCACAATGAGCGGGCAGCTTTGCTGACCAGCCGTACGATAATGAAGCGTTGCCACATCATCACTTAATGGCTGCAATCCGTAGAGCAGGTAATCTAAGTATTGTATCTCTGCAATAGGTCTCAATCCACGCATCGCTAATCCAATGCCCTGCCCCATTATTGTCAACTCACGAATGCCGGTATCAAATATCCGCTCGGCTCCATGTTTTTGCTGCAGTCCACTGAAGCCCTGGTTCACATCACCGATAAAACCAAGATCTTCTCCAAAAGCAACAACCTTTGGATTATTAGTAAAGAGCTGATCAAAGAATTTATTCAGCACTTCATACCCATTCGCCATTGGTGAATCGTTTGAAAATACAGGTTTAACTTCCTGCACTTTCATGGCGCTTTTGGGTCCCTCGTTATAAAGATGAGAGTTGTATAAGTTTTTGTTCTCATCTAAAAGATCATTGTAATAATCTTTTGTCCAGAAAGCCACATCACTGTTACCGGCCAGGTCAATAGCATTGTTCAACGCTTTCAAAACATCACGGCGCAAAGGCTCCCTGCTGATCGACAATTCTGTTACTATCTTTTTCAGGGCCGGAGCCTGTTCGGGAAGACTATTCGCCATCACATTTACCAGGTCAATCGATTTTTCTACCTGTTTTTTTATAGGCGCTAAATATTTTT
>DASVNY010000723.1:0-8190 GCA_036383615.1 Chitinophagaceae bacterium | reverse complement strand
ATTTTAACTTATGGCTGTCGAATTTTGACTACACTAATGCAAAGGTTTGCATAGTTTATATCAGTTTATTGTCCATAGCATAACGTGCCAGGTCAACATTGGTCTTCATGTTCATTTTTTCCAGTATGCGGGAGCGATATGTACTAACAGTTGTTGAACGAAGTGTAAGAAGATTACTGATCTCTGTAACAGATTTACCAGCAGCCAGCAGCTTAAAAACATTCATTTCTCTCTCGCTTAATAATTCATGAAGCGGAACATCAGAATGACTATAAAGACGCTGGGCCAGTTTTTCGGCTACGGCCTCCGTGACAAATTTTTTACCTGATAAAATGCGCTGCACAGCATTGACAAGCTTTTCAGGTGCGGCATCTTTATTAAGATAGCCGGCCGCTCCTGATTTCATTACGCTGAGCGCATATTGTTCTTCGGGATAAATGCTGAGGATCAGTACCGGTAGTTCGGGCAGTTTTTCTCTTATATGTTTCAGTGCCTGTAATCCACCGCCACCTGGCATGGCAAGGTCTGAGACAACAATATCCCAGCGCCCTGACGTAGCTTTTTCGATCAGTGAAGGACAATCAGATGCTTCTTCAATATGAATGAAAGGAAACCCTTCCAGCAAGATCTGTTTAAGTCCCCTGCGAACTATCTCGTGGTCATCGGCAATTAGTACCCGTAACATAATGAAGTCAATGGTAAGTGACATGAATGATCTTTATTCATGTTTTTCATAGGCATAGGGTCATATAATCCAACATTTCAGGATGTTAAAGTACTGTCAGGCGTTCATAACCTATGTAGGCAAAGAGATTTTATACTCGTAGAATATGCTCTACAAAAAAGGTGGGTAATTGTCAAATCAGCTTCTTTTCCAACGCATAGCGTGTCATCTCAGCATTGGAGCGAATACTCATTTTTTCGAGGATCCGGGAGCGATAAGTGCTGACCGTGGTAATGCTTAAGGACAGTTGGGAGGCTATTTCGGAAACCGATTTTCCCGAAGCCAGTAGTTTGAACACATCAAATTCCCTGTCGGAGAGAAGTTCATGAGGGGGCTTTTCGCTATCCGTATCGATTGCTTCTGCAAGCTTTTCAGCAATACTGGGGGTAATATATTTTTTGCCAAGCAGGGCCGTTCTTATGGCATTTATAAGTTCATCGTGAATACTTTCTTTACTCAGGTATCCTGAAGCGCCTGCTTTTAAAACCCGCAGGGCATATTGATCCTCGGAGTGCATACTCATAATAAGTACCGGGGGGGAAGGGGAATTTTGCTTTATTTGACGTAACGCATCAAGACCACTTCTACCGGGCATGCTTAAGTCGCAGATAACGATATCCCAACTTTCCATCATTGCCCTGTTAATAAGACTTTCAGCGTCGGCCACTTCTTCGATTACCGCCGAAGGATATTCTTCAAGCAGTAACTGTCGTAAACCTCTGCGAACAATTGCATGGTCATCTGCAATTAGGAAACGCATCATGCAGGAGTTGGTTTGATTGTTAATGTCCTGACAGGGGTATTGATACAACTACTCTGGTGCCTTTACCTGGTTCGCTGCTGATCTCATAACTGCCCCCCATCATTTCTGTTCTTTCTTTCATGCCCAATATACCAAGAGTTCTTTTATTTGCCGCTTTTTCTTTATCAAATCCCTGGCCGTCATCCTGTATGCTCAAATTCAGTTTTCCATTTGTTTTTTGCAATTCAACCATTACTTTATCGGCTTCCGCGTGACGGGCCACATTGGTCAGCGATTCCTGGATTATCCTGAACAAGCCGGTCGTAACATGATCGGGTAAAAGCAATCCTGTGGATGGTTCTTCAAATTCCGTAAGTATTCCTGTGCGCTTTTCAAATTCTTTAAGGTGCCAATCAATGGCGGCGATCAATCCAAGATCATCAAGCAGGCTCGGGCGAAGCTCAGAAGATATCCTTCTTACTGTTTTTACAGTGCCATCAAGCATTGACGTGAGTTCTTTCAGCTTTTCTTTTACCGGTTCATCAGACTGAATTCTTTTATTCAGCCAGGATACGTCCATTTTCAACACTGTTAATTGTTGTCCCAGTTCATCATGGATCTCCCGTGCAATATGGGCCCTTTCTTCTTCTCTTATTTTTTGAATATGCTCAGTTAATTGCCGAACATCATCAAAAGATTTCTTTAATAATGCTTCGGCTCTCAATTTCTCCGTTACGTCATTGGCAAGAACAAGCTGGGCAGGATGGTCCCCGTAATCCATATTGTGGGCGATGATCTCCACGTCGATCAATGTTCCATCCTTTTTCCTGTGTTTCCAAATACCTGCATATTTTACTCCCTCCTGCTGGTTCTTCGAGGTTTCCAGGTATCTTGGGATATCTTCAACCGGCCGGATATCTCTTGTATTCAATTGCAAAAATTCCTCTTTTGTATAGCCATAATGGCGAATGGCCGCTTCATTCACATCAATAATACTGAGATCAGGCAGTGAAAGCATCATCATCGGCATCGGGTTGTTTTCAAAAAGCAATTTGTATTTCTTTTCCGATGCTTTCAAAGCTTCTTCCGCCAGTACTTTAATCGTGATATCGTTTGATAACCCCAGCCATACTTTTTTGCCTTCATATAACACTTCATGGCTGAATATTTCCACATGTATGATGCTGCCATCTTTTTTCCTATGCCTCCATCTCCTCGTATTCGTTATACCGGGTCGCATTTTTTCCACCTCCTTTTCAAAATTCTCAACATCCTCGAGAGGGCGCATATCCCTCGCATTGAGTTTTGAAAACTCTTCCTTTGAATAACCATATCGCTTTACCGCAGCTTCATTGGCTTCAATAATCCCCAGGTCCGGTATAGTAGTCATCCACATCGGTAGTGGATTGGTATCGAACAATAGTTTGTATTTCTGCTCGGATTGTTTAAGTTCTTCTTCCGCCTTTTTTCTTTCAGAAATATCGATACCGCTTCCCAATAAACAAGGCTTGCCTTCATAGTTAAGCAGCACCGCCTTGAAGTAATAAGGTATTTTCCCTCCTGTTTTAGTTAGAAAGCTTGCCTCGGCATCATTCATGCCTTTTTCAAAAACACCCATTATCTGCCGGGCGATATATTCTTTTTCATCATCATCAAAAAATTGTGTTGGGTGGATATTCGCGATCTCGTCAGCCGTATAACCGGTAACGATTTCGAGTTGCTTGTTCCAGCGAATGAATTTCCCGTTTTCATCAAATAAATAAAATACACCCGGCAATGCATCGATCATTTTGTCGGCCATATCTCTCGCCTTGATGATCTCTGCCTCGGCTTTTTTCCTTTCCCTTACATCGCGGGCAATAGCAAGCAACCTTCCATCCGGGAGCATTTTCACATTGGCCTCCACTTCAACGATCTTACCATTGCGATCCATCATTCTGCGTTCATTCAGTAATGTCTCTCCTTGTGCCAACAGGTCAAATCGTACAGGTTTTACTTTGAGTTGTTCAGGATCCAGCAGTTGGGCTACATTCATCTGTGTAAATTCCTCTTTTGTATAACCAAATGTTTTATACAGGTTGGAGTTACCATCAAGGAAGTTGCCCTTACTATCTGTTACCATGATAAAATCGGAAGCCTGTTCGATAACAGAACGATATTGTTCTTCGCTTCGCTTCAACTCTTCTTCTATTTTTTTACGGCGGGATATATCGATCATGCTTCCCGTTAATCGTACCGGCTTATTCTGCCGGTCACGAACAATATAACAGCGGTCATAGATGGTTATATACTGCCCGCCACTTTTCAAAAACCGGTATTCGGATTCCCAGTAATTAATATCGGAGTTGAGCGCCATATCCTGGGCGCTGAGTGTTTTCTCCCTGTCATCCGGGTGAATTCTCTGCTTCCACTCATCTACTGTGGGCACGGGATCTGATTTTTTTAAACCATACATTTGCTGGTGCACCTCGTTGGCCCATAGATCTTCACTTTCAAGGTTCCATTCCCATATTGCATCGTGGGTAGCCGTTGCGATTGTTTCAAATCGCTCAACTGATAGCCTCAATTCTTCAGCAGCCATTTTCCTTGCTGTAATGTCACGAATAAATGCTGTAAAGGTCGTAGCACCCTCCTGCACAACAGGGATAATAGAAAGCTCTATAGGAAATTCTTTCCCTTCATTATTAATTGCTGAAAGTTCAAGCAAGCGGTTGATCACCGGGCCCTCGCCGGTAGTAAGATAACGGGCCATCCCTTTTTTATGAGCTTCTTTGTATTTCTCCGGAATTATAGTGTCTGACAACATTTTGCCCTTGACCATTCCTTCTTCCCAACCAAATATCCGCTCAGCCTGCGGGTTCCAGAAAATGATCCTGCCATGATCATCAATGCTAACGATCGCATCAAGCGCCGCATTCATTATCAGTCTTCTTTTCTCATCACTATCCCTGATGATCTCGTCGATTCTTTTCTTTTCCGTGATATCGATCATGATACCTCTCAGCCTGGCAGGTTTATTATCACCGTCTGTTACGACCGAGATAATATCCCGCAGCCACACAATGCTTTTGTTTGCAGAAATCATCCTGTATTCAAATTCATGCGAGCGCCCATCGCTTGTACAGTTCCTGCAATAATCAATTGCCCATTCGCGATCGTCAGGATGGATATGGTCAACCCAAAATGTCGGTTCATCCACCCAGTCTTGCACAGGATAGCCTAATAAACGTTCTGCCTGTTCACTAACAAAACTGAACCTGAATGTTTGCGCATCGGCTTCCCATACTATACCATCAATTGAGTTGACAAGACTGGCGAATTCCTCCCTCGATCTCCTGACCTGTTCTTCAATTATTTTTCTTTCGGTAATATCATGCACACCTCCAACTAATAAGATACATTCTCCTTTATCATTAAAAACCGGGTTAACTGTGACAATACCTGTCTTTTTACCAGTTGGATATTCTGAGATCTCTTCCCATTGAACGGTCTTTCCTGTTGTGATGGCTTCTTCATATTTGCTTTTTACCAGTGAAAGCGATCCAGGCGGAATGACATCCTCTATGCATTTTCCAATGATCTGCGATGGGGTCAGGCCGGTTATTCTAAAAAAGGTTTGGTTCACCGATTTAAAACGATAACAACGCCCCTCTTCAATCGATACCAGGAATATGACATCACCGGAAGCATTATATATCAATTCCAGTTGTTCCTCATTTTTCCTGATAAGTTCTTCTGCTTTTCTTCTTTCTGTAATATCTCTTACAATGGCAATGATTCGCCCGTCTGATAACATACGGGCAGTGATATCGACGGGTACCCTGGTGCCATCCTTCCGAAGCATTTTTCTTTCCAACGATGTTCTTTCACCACTCAGTAGTTCTTTGAACATGATCGGTTTTGCAGCGAGTTCCTCGGGAGGCATAAGATCGGCAACATTCATGTTGCGTAACTCATGCTCGGTATAGCCAAATATTTCGCAGGCCCTTTTATTAGCTTCAAAGAATTTTCCCTGTCCATCGTTAATAAAAATGGCATCAGAAGCTTCTTCTACCATGATGCGGTAACGATCCTCGGTGGCCCGGAGCTTTTCTCTCATTTGCATCAGCATGCTGATATCGGTCATCGAGCCGATGATCTTGTAGGCCTTACCTGCTTCATCCCGCATAATATAGCAGCGGTCATATATTTCGGCGTAGCTACCATCGGCTTTGCGAAACTGGTATTCATCTATCCAGGAGATATCACTTGTATTGTAGAGAACAAAATTGATATTGTCCGTCACTCTTTTCTTATCATCAGGATGTAATAATCTTTCCCAGGTGTCAGGAGCGCTGAAGTCATCCTTTTTATCATACCCGAATTTTTCATAGAAATTATCATTCCACCAGGTAGTTCCTTTTTCCAGGTCGGCTTCCCAAAGAATATCGCTGGTAGCATTGGCCACCATATTAAACCTGTCAACCGCATGTTGCAATTTTGATTCTGTTCTTTTCTTCTCTGTTATATTTCTCGAGTGGATAGACAGGCCATAAGGAGAAGGATAAATATGGTTTTCAAACCATGCATCAAAACCAGGATAATAAGCTTCGAGGTAAACATATTCCTGTGTTTCCATGGCCCTGTGATAGGCCTTGTAAAATTCGTTACCAACCCCGTCAGGAAATTCTTTCCAGATATTTTTACCGGTAAGATCGGAGCGCTGGGAAGTTTCTTGTATGGCTTTGTTGAGATAGACAAAGTTCCAGTTCTTGTCCAGCGCTAAAAACCCATCGCTGATACGTTCCAGTATGTCTTTAAATACAATTGTATTTTCTTTTACCTGTTCTGATAACTGAGCATTAAGACGGCGCTTAATATCTCTTCGTATCCACCAGAAGAAAAATACCAGGAACAGGATGAACAGACCAGCAAGCAGTATAAACAGGAAGGTAGTTTGCCTGGCCATCCTGGCCCGGTGATCGTTGTAAAAGTTTAGAAAAAGGCGATCCTCTCCTTCAATATGCTTAATAACAGCATGAAGACTATCTTTTAATTGTCTTCCCAAACCTAAGCGCACCTCTGCCTCAACTGCCGCAAAGCCTTTTTTGTCGCGAAGGTCTATGGTGGTTTGTGCAAACGTTATTTTCCTCTGCACCAACTCTAATAGTTTTCCAATATCCTCTTGCCTGTCTCCATCCTCATGAACATTCAGTTCTTTAAGCGCTAAGGTATCAGATTCAAGCTCACGTAATCCTGAATAATAAGGTTGCAGGAATTGTTTATCTCCGGAAATAATATATCCACGTTGCCCGGTCTCAATCTCCTGGATATTATCATAAATGCTTTCTGTAAGCCTGAGTGATTTGAGTATGGATTCAACCCTGAGACTGCTCTGTTGTGAGCTGCGCATATTCAGGTAGGTATAACCTGCAAAAAAACAGATGATGGCAAGCGCCACCACAAAACCGGCAACGATAGTTCTTTTGATGGAAAAAAGGGCCATACTACCTCAATAACTGGCTTCTGGTTATTAGAATACGTAAATATAACCCTATAAGTGTGGCTTACAAACCCTGGGCATTGATAAAATTGACCAATGCGGCTGTGTTTTTGAGGTTTAGTTTTTTGAGTATGTTATAGCGGTGAACCTCCACTGTTTTAAGTGAGATATCCAGTTTTGAAGCGATCTCTTTTGATGACATCCCCTGTTTGATCAGTTGAACGATGTCGATCTCGCGGCTGGATAAAGTATTCATATCCGCGACCGGGACAGTTGTTTCTTCCAGTTCCTGCTGCGCCAGTATGTTCTTTACTTCATCACAAACATATTTGCGCCCATTGCTTACTTCAAGGATCGCATTGATCATTTCTTCACGGGATGAATTCTTGGTTACATAGCCCATGGCGCCTAATTGCAACATTCGCTTGGCATAGGCAGGCATGGAATGCATGGAAACGCCGATAACTTTTGAACCGGGTGAAAACTTCCTGATCTGTTTGGTAGCGTCAAACCCGTTGACTGGGGTCATATTGACATCCATGAGAACAATATCAGGCTTTTTGTTCTTTGCCATTTCTACGGCTTCGTCTCCCGAACTTGTTTCTCCGATAACCTGGAAACGTGAGTCACTACTGAGGATAAAGGACCATGAGTCTCTGATAAGACGATGGTCATCAACTAATAAAACTGTAATTTTTTCCATCTGGATAATTGGCTTATATATAGGTAATAAGGTTAAGTTCGAAAAGTTACATAAAAAACCTTAGTTGGGATTACAAAAAATCCCTGAATAAGATTTTTGCAAAAAAAGAGGTTTATTTTTTTCTTGCTTGTAGTATTATTTCTAAAAAGGGGGCTTAAAAAGGTTGACAAAGAGATAGGAGAGGAAATGTAAAAACGTAGAATTTTAAATGTAAAATGTAAAAGTATGTTGAACAGGGAATTACTTCTCAATTTTACATTTTACATTTAAAATTTTGCATTTAGCATTTTTCTGGTGGAGGCGACCGGAGTCGAACCGGTGTCCAAACATATTCGCCGAAAGCTTTCTACATGCTTATTCCGTTTTGAATTGTCGGAAACAGGCTGGGAACTGACAACCGACCTGCTTCTTAGCTGGATAGTCTTAGGCAATCATCACAGCCTTTGATTGCAGCATCTTGTTTTGTTTTAAGTCGGCGGCGGGGCATGGAAACAAGCGAACCGGCCCGGCGGCCCAAATGACTACTTAATCACTGATTA
>DASVNY010000722.1:0-1506 GCA_036383615.1 Chitinophagaceae bacterium | reverse complement strand
TATCGGTACTGATAAAGGATTACAGATCTTTTTAAAAAACGGGAAGACAAAACTTATCACCCAGAAAGACGGTTTGATGCATTCACGTGCAGAAAACCTGTTACTGGATAAGCATGATCGTATGTGGATAGGAAATGATGTAGGTATTGCCTGTTTTAATATGGCTGATTCAAGCATGAAATACTTTGATGAAGCTTATGGGCTCAGCATCCAGGGCTTTAGAGTTAGCTCCACCTGGCAAACTTCAGAAGACGAACAAATATGGGGCACGGAGAACGGTATCCAGTATTTCTTCCCCGACAAACTATATAATTATAAAGCTGATTTGAAAGTTGCTATAAACAGGATTGAATCAAGAAATATTTTTACCAACCTGGTTCAAAGCAAAAGCTACAGGCTCGCCGCTAACGACAACTATATCACTTTTTATTTTAGCACTATTGAGTACTTACCGAAGCTTCGCACTTTCTATGAATATAAACTGGAGGGATTGGATGAAGATTGGATAAAAGTAGCCAATCAAAATTCAGTTCGCTATACCGGCCTTCCTCCCGGCAAATACAGTTTTAAAGTTAGGGCCAGCAATGATAATAAAGTGTGGACGAATGCGGAAAATGAAGTGTTAATTACGATTGCTGTTCCTTTTTACAATAGCTGGTGGTTTAAAGCCCTTGCTGTATTAACCGCAATGTTATTGTTGTGGTATGTGTTCAGGTATTACAGGAAAAAACAGTTGGAAAGACAGGAGGAATTAGAAACAGAAGTGGTCATCAACTATTTTGCTTCGCAAATAAATGGTCGCTACAGGAGCGATGAGTTGTTGTGGGATGTGGCAAGGAACCTGATCGGTAAAATGGAGTTCGAGGATTGCATGATCTATTTATGGAATGAGGATAAAACAATGTTGGTGCAAAAAGCAGGTTATGGGTCCAAAGGATCGATGCAGGAAATAATGGATAAAACAGCTTATCATATTCCCAAAGGAAAAGGTATAGTTGGGGCAGCGGTAGAAAGCAAGCATAGTGTGCTGGTAAACGATACTTCAAAGGATAAACGATATTTTACGGCTGACGGCAAAATAATGCTGAGTGAATTATGCGTACCGCTTATTCATGACAATGAAGTATTGGGCGCTATCAATACCGAGAACCGGAGAAGAAATTTTTTTACGGCAAAGCACCAAAAGATGCTTTCAACTATTGCTGTGTTATGTGCCAACCAATTGCAGCGCATCCGCGCCGAAGAAGAAAAACAACAGGCGAGAATAGAGGCCCTGCAAAACAAGCAAAAGATGACCGAATCGAGATTGCAAAGTCTTCGCTTGCAAATGAACCCTCATTTTCTTTTCAATGCGCTGAACTCGATGCAGCAGATGATACTCGCTAACGAGGAAATGGTAGCTACCCGCTATTTATCCAAATTTTCAAAACTGTTGCGGACCATTTTAATTCATAGCGATAAAGAGATGGTATCATTAAAGGAAGAGCTGGAGATACTTAATTTATA